>JAGNEZ010000051.1 GCA_018003015.1 Phycisphaerae bacterium
ATCTTCAAGAGGGTAGGTTTCCACTACATCGCCGAAAACGCCATCCAACCCCGCTGATCGCCCGGAGAACGCGGATGCCAACCCGAAGATCTTTTCAAAATCGCAGTTGTTCAGTAACTTGGGTTAGCGGGGGGAGGCGGGGCACGGAGGCCGGTTACTCGTCGTAGAAGCCGAACTCGCAGGCGGCATCGAACATGGCGACGATGTTCTGCGGGGGAACGCCGGCCTGGATGTTGTGGACGTTGTTAAAGACGTAGCCGCCGCCGGGCTTGAAGACCTCGAGGTTGGCGCGGACGTGTTCGCGGATGACGGCTGGACTGGCGGACGGAAGGACGTGCTGGGCGTCGATGCCGCCGCCCCAGAAGGTGATCTGCCGGCCGAACTGCTGTTTGAGGGCCGTGGGGTCCATGCCGGGGATGCCGATCTGGACGGGATTGAGGATATCCACGCCGTTGTCGATCAAGTCGGGGATATAGGCTGCGCAGGATCCGCAGGTGTGGTACCAGATCTTCGCGGGGGTCATGGACTTGATATGTTGAACGAGGGCCTTATGACGGGGCTTGACCAGGCGGCGGTAGATTTTGGGATTGAACAGGGGGCCGCGCTGGCCGGTCAGGTCGTCGCCGACCATGACCACGTCGACGAGGTCTCCGACCTCGTGGATGAAGCCGGTGTAGAAGTCTGTCCAGTAGGCGAGGACTTTATCGAGGAGGCGTTCGCAGAATTTCTCGTTTTCGAGCAGATCCATAAGCCAGCGTTCCAGGCCGCGCATGTACCAGCAGTGCTCGTAGATGACGCCGCCGATGCCGGTACAGAGGGCGTAATGGGTATCCCTGCGCATTTTCAGGGCTTGCTCGCGGACGCCGGCGAAGCGTGTGGGGTCTTTGCCGTCGGGGAACGGGTAGAGATCGAGGTCGGCGACGCTGGCGTTGGCGAGGGGGTGGAGGGAGACGTCCATGTACAGGGGCTGGTCGTCGGGCATGGACCAGACGACGCCCCACTCGCTCTTGAGATCGTTCCAAAGGCGACCGTCGCGTTCATTGAGCTTGATTTCGCTCTTGAAGCCAGCGGGTTTGCGGGCGGTGATGTAACGGGTATCGACGTGGAAGCGCTGGAGCACCTGCTCGCATGGTCGGGCCAGTTGCTGGACTGGATCCTGGATGACGATTTCAACCTGCACGTCGAGCAAGTCGAGCAGGGATTGGTAGGCGCGTTTATGGATTCCGGTCTGGAAACCGCCCAGATCGATAGGGACACGGTCGGGGATTTGGTGGTTGACCGCCGCCAGCAGCCGTTCGCGCGAAGTCATTGTTTCTCGCTTGCTCATGGAGGGAAATGATAGCGTGGTGCGGCCAAAGGTAAAATGGCTCAGCAGCGGCTTAGCGGGCGAGCCCGCGGAACCGCCCGCTCTACTTGTTGGTAGCGGCTGGCGGGTTGGTGGCCAGCCGGGCGTGGAGGGCGGCCTGGACAGCGACGGCCACCATCACGATGGCTGCGGTGACGAGATATGAGGATGACGGGCTCTGGAGGTCGGCGACCAGGCCGCCGAGTGCCGGGCCGGCGATGCCGGTGAGGCCGACCATGGCCTCGTTGATGGAGACATATCGGGCGCTACGTTCAGGATGGACCAGGGAATGGAAGACCAGGTAGAAGTACATGGAGCCGGTGTAGAGGCCGAGGCAGGCTGCCGCCACATAGAAGGTCGTTGAGGTTCCGGCGAGGGCGAAGAGGGTGAGAGCGACTGTGCCGGCGGCGCCGATCGCGAGGATCGGCCACGGGCGGTACATCCACCAACGGCCGTAGGCAAGGCTCATGCCCATCAGGCCCTGGGAGGCGCTGAGGGCGGCCATGGTGAGTCCCTGAGTTGACTTCGAGAGTTGCAGGTCGGCGCCGGTGGTTGGGAAGACTCCGCGGACCATGGAGACGGCCATACAGCAGACGCCGCCGAAGATCCAGCCCATCCAGGCGAGATCGGGCATCTTGGCATAGGGGGTGTTGTGGGTGCCGTTTTCAGGGGTAGTGTCGGGCTGGTGATCGGCGGCCGGATGGCTGGTGGCGTGGTGTTTAAGCAGCCAGATGCCGAAGGCGACGACGATCACGACTGCAGCGTTGAGCAGGTGGCAATCGTGCCAGCCGAGCCGGTCCCAGAGGAAGCCGGCGGAGAACGGGCCGAGGGCGTAGCCGATGCTCCAGGACAGGGTATACAGTCCGACCGATTGGGTGATCGGGCGCTGGCGGCCCTCGCCGACGACCTTCATGAAGACCTGGAACGGGGTCCAGAACATGCCCATGGTCACGCCGAGCAGCCCGATGAGCAGGTACATACCCAGCAGGCCGGAGCAGCGGGCGAGAAGGGCGGATTGGATGGCTGTTGCGAGGCAGGCGGTGATCAAGAGCCAAGCCGCGTTGCGTCGGGTGACGACCCGGCCGATGGCCAGTGAGGCGAGCATGTAGATGACCGACCAGGCGCTGAGCAGGTTGGAGACGGCGGAGGCTTTGGCGCCGTTTTCGGCGGCCCAGACGGTGGCCATGAACAAAGCGCTGGACAGGACCATGTCCACGATCATTGGAAACAGGAAGACGAGTAGGTGGCTCAAGGGAGTCAAGTTTCAGGTTGAAAGGCTTGGTTCGGGCTCCGACCCGGGCCGTGGCTTACCGTTTTGGGGTTTGGGTGTATTGACGTTCTGACGTTCTGGGGTTCACGCTTCCAGGTCCAGGAGGCGGCCTTCGATTTCGTCGCCGGTGGGCTTATCCTGGGCGGGGGGCTGCTGTTCCTCGGGCGTGGAGAATGGCCGGCCCTGGCTGCCGGTGCCCTCGGCCTCGGCGTAGATCTGGGTATCGTTGTCGGTTGTTTCAACCGTGGACTCCTGCTGGTCGATTGCGTTACTCTGTTTACGTCGAGCGGCCAATTCCTGGGCCCGTTCAGTGTCGCGCACCCGGGACACCTGCTGCTGAACCAAGTGGCTCTGCAGGAGGGGGCCGACCAGGTTAGGGGGCAGGGTGGACACGGTCATCTGACTCCATCGGCGAGGTGGTCAGGGTTGGGATTCGCATCCCGTGCCATAAACATCGGCCACCGCGTCGAGGATCCTTGACCGCTTCCTCCCTTGCCGGACCCCGTTTGTTGGGGGTAACCTGCCTGGCGAATCTGAAGGGGCATCATAAGGCAAGTGTTCACAAGGAGGTAGTCCTCATGGCCAAGCGATTTTGTCTGTCGATGATTACGTCGGTCTTGGTCCTGGCGTTGGTGAGCGCGGTCCCGCCCGTCGTGGCGGCTGGGGAGGAAGGCCAGGTTTCGTCGCCGCCCTCCCGTCCCGATAAGATCCGGCTGCTGATTGTGACCGGGGGGCACGGATTCGAGCGCGATCCGTTTTTTGCCATGTTCAAGTCCTACCCGGACATGACGTTCAGGGAGGTCAAGCAGCCGGAGGCGCTCAAGTGGTACACGGCCGAGAAGAGCAGGGAATACGACGTTCTCGTCTGGTACGACCTGTGGGACGATGTCAAGCCGGCTGACTTGGAGAACCTCAAGGCCCTGCTCGACAAGGGCAAGCCGCTGGTTGCCCTTCATCACAGCATCGCCAACTACCAGGACTGGCCGGAGGCGATCAAGATTCTGGGTGGCAAGTTCTACACCAAGCCGAGCGGCGGGCGGGGCACGTCCACCTGGAAGGAAGGCATCCAGCTCAGGATCCGTGTGGCCGATCCGAATCATCCGGTGACGCGGTTCATGAAGGACTACGACATTCACGACGAAGGGTATGGGGCGATGGAGTTCCTACCTGGGACGCACGCGCTGTTGACTACGGACAATCCGCACAGCGACAAGACCGTGGCATGGACGCACACTTACGGCAAGAGCGCGGTCGTCTACATGCAGGGTGGGCACGATCACTTCGCGTTCGAGAACCCGAACTACCGGCGACAGGTGGGGCAGGCGATTCGGTTTGTGGCCGGGCGGTTGCCGGATCCTTCGGAGAAGGGATTTGAGCCGATCTTCAACGGCAAGGACCTGGACGGCTGGACGGTGGTTGCTGATCGGGCGGGGTTCGTGGTCAAGGATGGCATTGTGCGCAGCGACAGCGGCAAGAACGGGCAGTGGCTCCGCTACAACCGCGAGTTGGGTGACTTCGTGCTTCGCGTCGAGTGGCGGGTGAGTAAGGACGGCAACGCGGGGGTGTTTATCCGCAGCAAGGCGGAGGGCAATCCGTGGGAGACGGGGCACGAGATCCAGATCAGCAACCAGCCGCGGGATGCGATGCACTGCACGGGGTCGATGTACGGCCGTGTGGCGGTCGATCCGCGGCCGGATGAGTCGCCGGATGTCTGGCATGAGTTCGAGATCCAGTGCCGGGGTTCGAGGATCAAGGTGTTCGCGGACAACGTGCCGGTGATCGACGTGGATCAGAGCAAGGTTGAGTCGGCCAAGGGTATTCCGCTCAAGGGTTTCATTGGTCTGCAGGATTCGCACAATCCCACCGGATGGATCGAGTATCGCAAGGTGATGCTCAAGGAGTTGAAGGGGGAGAAGGCGGCGGACCCGTCGTAATCGAGAGGTCTTGGGCGTCGGTGTTCGGCGGGCAAGGCCGCCGAGCCGGCCCAGGGGTAGTTCCGCCTGGGCTTGCGGGTGGTGGGGGGCCCTGCCACACAGGTTGCGACGGGGCCTTCGGCATGTCTGACGCGGTGCCGGCGGCTTGGAGCGATATCATGGAGACGACCAGTTCAGTGCCACATGATGGGGAGTTGATGGGCTTTCTGGCGCAGGGGCTCGCGGCCGGGGCATCCGATCTTCACCTGGTGGCCGGGTACCCCCCTACCCTACGGATCCACGGTCGTCTGCAACCGCTGGCGGGAAGGCCTTCGTCGGGTGAAGGGATTGCCCGGATGATCGACCGTGTCATGCCGGCAGCGTTGAAGCCGCAACGGGATCTCCGCAAGGATCTGGACTTCTCACTCTCGTTCAGCCAGGGAGATGAGCCGGCCCGCTTTCGAGTCAACGTGTTCCACAACCAGGGGTCGCTGGGGGCGTGTTTCCGGTTCATTCCGCCGACCATACCCTCCTTTGAGTGGATGGGTATCCCCGTTGACCTGGCCCGGCGGATCGCGTCGCTACCGGGGGGGCTGGTACTGATCACCGGCGTGACCGGGGCGGGCAAGACCACGACGCTGGCTGGTCTGGTGCAGATGGTCAGCCAGTCGGGCAACCGCCGGATCGTGACCATTGAGGAACCGATCGAGTACATTTTCAAGGCAGCGGCCAACTCGGTGATCAGCCAGCGTGAGGTGGGTATCGACGTGGACAGCTTCGCGGAGGGGCTCAAGTACAGCTTGCGGCAGGACCCGGACGTGATCCTGTGCGGCGAGATCCGCGATCGGGAGACGGCCCAGATGGCCATCAGTGCCGCGGAGACCGGGCACCTGGTGCTGACCACGCTGCACACCCAGGACGCCCGCGGGGCCATCACCCGGCTGGTGGACATTTTCCCGGTCGACCAGCACCAGGACGTTCGCAGTCAGTTGTCGCTGTCGCTGCGGTTCGTGATCAGCCAGCATCTGCTGCCTAACATCAAGCCGGACGAGAAGCGGGTGCTGGCTCTCGAGATCCTGGTGGCCAACGACGCGGTGCGAGCGGCGATTCGGATGAACAAGGTCGAGACCATTGACTCGCTGATCCAGACCGGCAAGAAGGTCGGCATGCAGTCGCTGGACGAGAACCTCTCGTACCTGGCGTGTACTCGAAGAATTGCCGCCCGGACCGCGCACCGGTTCGCCAAGAACCCGGCTGGTCTTCGGGCGATGGGTGTGCCGGACGTGGAATTGGAGAACGGGGTGTCGATCTGAACTGCGAGTCGACGGAGCGTGCCCCAGGGCGGGCTGTGCGATTTCGGGCGTGGTTGTGGAACCGTGTCGCGGTTCAAGATGGGCGACGCCCACGGCCATCGGATGCACGGGGGTTTTCGCGGTCCTGAGGCTCCAACCGCGAATCAAGCGTTCTCTTCCGCCGCGATCAGGTCGTCGTAGGTTTCGCGGCGGCGGATGGTCCTGAAGGAATCGCCGTCGACGAGGACTTCGGCCGCGTTAGGGCGGGAGTTGTAGTGGCTGGCCATGACGAAGCCGTAGGCGCCGGCGGTGAAGACGGCGATGAGGTCGCCGCGTTTGATCGGCGGCAGGTAGCGGGCCTTGGCCAGGAAATCGGCGCTTTCGCAAACTGGGCCGACGATGTCCACTTCGACGCTGCCGGGCAAGTTGAGGTCGGCCTGGCGGACCGGCGGCACGAAGGCCGAGCCTGGCTGTGCCGGCCAGGCAAAATGGAAGGCGTCGTACAGGGCTGGGCGGATCAGTTCGGTCATGGAGCCGTCGACGATCACGAACTGCTTGTCCGGTCCCGGCTTCACGAATGTGGTCCGAACCAGGAGGATGCCGGCGTTGGCCGAGATCGAGCGTCCCGGTTCGATGACCGTTTTCAGCCCGCGGCCGCGGATGAGCGGGACGAGTTTCTCGGCGTACTGGGCGAGTTCGGCCGACTGGCCCTCCGTGTAGTTAGCGCCGAATCCGCCGCCGAGATCGAGGGTATCCACCTCGAACCGAGCGGAGCGAAGATCCTCGATCAGCTGGACGGCCTTGGTTACCGCCTGGACGTAGGGTTCGACGGTATTGACCGGGGAGCCGATGTGCAGGTGGATGCCACAGAGTCGGACGTGGGAGTTGCGGCCGTATTGCTCGAACACGCGGCGGGCTCGCTCCAAGTCGACGCCGAACTTGCTTTCGCGTTTGCCGGTGGCGGTATGTCGGTGGGTCTTCGGATCGACGTCGGGATTCACCCGCAGGGCTGCTCGGGTGTTCCGGCCGGTCTGGCGGGCGAGTTCGATGAGATTGGCCAGTTCGGCCTCGGACTCGATGTTGAATAGGCCGATGCCGGCCGCGAGGGCCTGCCGGATTTCGGGGTCGGTCTTGCCCACGCCGGCGTAGGAGATTCTGGCGGGGTCGGCCCCGGCCTTGAGGGCCCGGAACAGTTCGCCGCCGCTGACCACGTCCATTCCGGCCCCCAGGCCGACCAGCAGCCGCAGGATATGCAGATTCTGGCAGCTTTTGATCGAGTAGCAGACCGTCGGATTCAGCTCGGCGAAACTCCTAGCGATGGCCCTATAGTGATTTCGGAACGTCTCGGTGGAATAGACGTAGGTTGGCGTACCGACGGTCTCGGCGATGCGCCGGACAGGCAGCTGCTCGCAGTACAGCTCTCCATCACGATAGGCGAAGCTATCCACGGTTTGGCCTCATGCCGGGGGTCGCCGAATCACGATCAGGCGAATAGGGTATTAGACCCGACCGTGGTCTAGGATGCAATGCAGGGGCGGGCTCGAGGTTCCAGGCGGCTTTTTTCGTGTCCCAAACAGGACTCACTAACCTCGGTTGTATGGCGCGCCTACCATACAGCACACAACCGGCGTTCGCGTTGACCTTGCCGGGCGGTTCGGCCATACTGGCCGCCGGCTGGCCAGTCATGGTTGGTGGCAGGTGAGGGCCAGAGGTGTCCCGCATTGGGTACGTATGGGATTGGGGTTTGAGAGGTTATGGCATCGGACCCGACACGACCGTCTGAGGGGTCGGCGGAAGAGACCCGCGAATGGCTGGAGTCCCTGGACTATGTCCTGCGGGAGCAAGGGCCGGAGCGGGCCTGGGAACTGGTTGAGGTGCTGCGGGCATGGCTGTGCAAGAAGAGTGGAGCGCCGGTTTTTTCCGCCCACACGCCTTACGTCAACACGATCCCGGCGGCCAGCCAGCCTGCCTACCCGGGCAATCGGGAGGTTGAGAAGCGGATCAAGAGTCTGATTCGTTGGAATGCGATGGCGACGGTGGTGAGGGCGAACCGCGAATCGTCGGGGATTGGGGGGCACATTTCGACCTTTGCGTCGGCGGCCACGCTCTACGAAGTGGCCTTCAATCACTTTTTCAGAGGGAAAGACGGCGCGTCCTCGGGCGACCAGATTTACTTCCAAGGTCATGCCACACCGGGCATCTACGCGCGGGCCTTTTTGGAGGGGCGGCTTCGTCCGGAGCAGCTGCAGAACTTCCGGCGCGAACTCAAGAGTGGCGGCGGGGTCTCCTCCTATCCGCATCCGTGGCTGATGCCGGGTTTCTGGGAGTTTCCCACGGTTTCGATGGGGCTTGGCCCGATCATGGCGATCTATCAAGCCCGGTTCAACCGTTACCTGCACGATCGCGGCATCAAGGACACCCGTAGCAGTCGGGTATGGGCGTTCCTGGGGGATGGCGAGTGTGACGAGCCGGAGACGCTTGGCGCGTTGACTCTGGCCTCGCGTGAGAAGCTCGACAACCTGCTTTTCGTGATCAACTGCAATCTGCAGCGGCTGGATGGTCCGGTCCGAGGCAACGGCAAGATCATCCAGGAACTGGAGGCGGCGTTCCGTGGTGCCGGCTGGAACGTGATCAAGGTGATCTGGGGTAGCGACTGGGATCCGCTGCTGGAGCAGGACAAGGATGGGTGGTTGGCCCGCCGGATGCAGGAAGCGGTGGACGGCGACTACCAGAAGTACTCGGTGTCGCCGGGCTCGTACACCCGGGAGCATTTCTTCGGCAAGTACCCGGCGTTGGCGGCGATGGTCAAGCACCTCTCTGACGACTTCATCCAGCGGATGCGTCGTGGCGGGCACGATCCGGAGAAGGTTTACGCGGCCTACAAAGCGGCGATCGAGCACAAGGGTGCGCCGACGGTGATCCTCGCCAAGACGATCAAGGGTTACGGACTGGGGGAGGCTGGCGAAGGCAAGAACATCACGCACCAGCAGAAGAAGCTCAACGAGCAGGAGCTGCGCGAGTTCCGCAGCCGTTTTGGCATTCCGATCTCGGACAGCGAGGTTGCTGCCGCTCCGTTCTACCGGCCGCCGGAGGACAGTCCGGAGATCTGTTATCTTCGCGAACGTCGGCAAGCGCTGGGCGGATTCGTGCCGACGCGGGTGGTCGGATCAGAGCCGGTGGCCGCTCCGCCGCTGGAGGTCTTCAACGAGTTGCTCGAGGGTACCGGAGAGCGTGAGGCATCGACGATGATGGCCTTCGCCCGGCTGTTTACCCGACTGCTGCGGGAGAAGGATATCGGCCGGCTGGTTGTCCCGATCATTCCGGACGAGGCTCGGACTTTCGGCCTCGAGCCGCTGTTCCGCCAATGCGGCATCTACGCCAGTACTGGTCAGCTCTACGAGCCGGTGGACCGGGATACGCTGTTGTACTACCGCGAGGCCAAGGACGGCCAGATTCTCGAGGAGGGCATTACGGAAGCGGGATCGATGTCTTCGTTCATTGCTGCCGGGACGGCGTATGCGACTCACGGCGTGAACATGATCCCGTTTTTCATCTACTACTCGATGTTCGGATTCCAGCGGATTGGTGACCTGATCTGGGCGGCGGCGGACATGCGCTGCAAGGGTTTCCTCATTGGGGGTACGGCTGGTCGGACCACCCTGGCGGGCGAGGGGCTCCAGCACCAGGACGGCCAGAGCCACCTCCTGGCCTCGGTTGTGCCGACCATGCAGGCGTATGACCCGGCTTTCGCCTACGAGCTTGCGGTGATCATTCAGGACGGCATCCGGCGAATGTACCAGGCCCGCGAGGACGTGTTCTACTACTTGACGATCGGAAATGAGAACTACCAGCAGCCGAAGATGCCTGACGGGGTAGCCGAGGGTATTCTGAGAGGTCTGTACCGTTACCAGCAATCGGGCCTGGTCAGCGACCGGAGGGTGTTGCTGTTCGGCAGCGGATCGATTCTTCGGGAAGGGCTACGGGCGGCCGATATACTGGCGGAGCGGTATGGCGTAGCCGCCGATGTCTGGAGCGCGACCAGCTACAACCTGCTGCGGCGCGAGTGTTTGGAGGTCGAGCGTTGGAACCGGCTTCACCCGGACGGAGCTCCGCGGAAGTCGCACCTTGCGGCCGCTCTGGGGGACGATTCCGCCCCGGTGGTAGCGGCTTCGGACTATATGAAGATCGTGCCTGACCAGATCGCCCGCTGGGTACCGGGGGGTTTGACCACGCTGGGGACTGACGGGTTCGGGCGGAGCGAGGACCGGCCGTCGCTGCGGCGGCACTTCGAGGTCAATGCCGAGCACATTGTCGTGACGGCGATTGACGCTCTGGCCAGTCGCAAGATGGTAAAGAGGGACCTAGTCCGGCAGGCGATTGCGGACATGGGTGTGGACCCGGAGGCGACTGACCCGTCGCGGGCGTGAAGAGCGGGCCGGTTTGGAGGTTTTGGGGTCTGAATCAGGAGCCTCCCTTGGTCTCCCCTCGGTCGAGGGGGGGAAGGGATGGCCGATTGGGTGACCGCTGAATGCTGAGAGCTTCCGCATGAGTCTTCAGGAAATCAAGTTGCCGGATCTGGGCGAAGGGGTCAAAGGGGGCGATGTCATCCAGGTGCTTGTCTCACCTGGCGACGTGGTCAAGCCCGAGCAGACGGTGGCCGAGGTCGAGACCGACAAGGCGGTGCTTGAGGTTCCGTGCCCGGTGGCGGGTAAGGTCGTTCAGGTTTCGGTCGCTCAGGGGGATCACATTGTCGTCGGGCAGACGCTGATCAGCGTGGAGACGGACGTCACTGCGGCGGTGGCGGCGACTCCGCCGGCGGCGGGGCCCGCGCCGGCCGCGGACCGCGTAGCCCGGCCCTCTGCCCCGCAGGTCACTGCGCCGGTTGAGGAGACTGTGCCGGTCGCCGGGCCGGTTTCGGCTCATTCGGTCGCATCGCCTGCGGCCCCGGCAGGGCCTGCCCGTGACGAGGCGCCGATTGCAGCCGGTCCGGCCACACGACGGCTGGCACGGGAGTTGGGCGTCGATCTCCGGGTCATCGCCCAAAGCCATCCCGGCACCCGAGTAACGGACGAGATGGTCAAGGCCTTTGTCAAACAGGCCATGACGACGGGTGCGGCGGCGGCTGGAGGGGGCACGTGCGTGGTGGCCGCCCCCCCGCTCCCCGACTTCAGTCAGTGGGGGCCGGTGGACCGGGTACCGTTCTCGAGCTTGCAGCGGAAGACAGCCGAGGCCCTCTCGGTCGGCTGGAGTCTAGCCCCGCACGTGACCCAGTTCGAGCAGTGCGACATCACGCGG
The DNA here is from genome assembly GCA_018003015.1 of Phycisphaerae bacterium. NCBI lineage: Bacteria > Pseudomonadati > Planctomycetota > Phycisphaerae > Phycisphaerae bacterium. Next base: position 11,116 of record JAGNEZ010000051.1, read on the forward strand.
GTGGAGGTTCTCCGCAAGCGATTCCGCGACACGCCGCAGGGCAAGGAAGCCAAGCTCACGGTGACGGCCTTTGTGCTCAAGGCATTGACCACGGTTCTCAAGGCCCACCCGCAGTTCAACGCGTCCTTTGAGCATCGCACCAACGAGTTGATTCTCAAGCGTTACTACCACATTGGCGTGGCGGTGGATACTGAGGCGGGGCTGATTGTCCCCGTGCTGCGGGACGTGGATCGCAAGGGCGTGCTGCAGATCGCGGCGGAGATGAACGAACTGGCCGAGCGGACGCGGAAGCGCAAGGTGGGCTTGGACGAACTGAAGGGTGGCACCTTCACGGTGACCAACCTGGGGGGGATTGGGGGCACGGCCTTCACGCCGATCATCAACTATCCGGAGGTGGCGATTCTCGGGCTGGCTCGTTCGAAGGAGGAGCCGGCGGTGGTTGACGGGAAACTGACCACGCGACTGATGCTTCCGCTGTGCCTGTCGTACGATCATCGGGTCATCAACGGAGCCGACGGGGCGCGGTTCATTCGCAAGCTGGCCGGCCTGCTGGAGGACCCGGAGGTGCTGCTCCTGGGGGCATGAGCGCGGGCGGCGGGGCCGACCACGCAGGCCAGGTGCGGAGGATGATGACACATGAGTGATGCAGCGGTCCGTGAAACCGACGTGGTGGTTATTGGTGCCGGGCCCGGGGGTTATGCGGCCGCGTTTGCGATCGCCGACCGGGGGTTCAAGGTCGCGGTGGTGGACGCCGATCCGGAGCCGGGTGGTGTGTGTCTGAACCGGGGGTGTATTCCATCGAAGTCACTGCTGCACGTGGCTCGCCTGATCGGCGAGGTTCGGGAGGCCAAGGAGTGGGGTCTTTCGTTCGGAGAGCCGCGGATCGACGTGGCCCGGTTGCGGAGTTGGAAGAACGAGGTTATCGGGAAGCTGAACGGAGGCATCCGGCAGATGGCCAAGCTTCGCCAGGTAGATCTGGTGCGGGCGTGGGCGCGGTTCGAGGATTCCCAGACGCTTCTGCTCAGCACCGAGCGTGGGGCGGCTCCCGACCGAGGTCGTCTGAAGTTCAAGCGGGCGGTGGTGGCGGCCGGCTCGCGTCCCGCGGTCATTCCGGCGTTCGACATCGGCAGTCCGCGGATTTGGAACTCGACTTCCGCATTGGAGCTCAGCGCCGTACCGCAGACGCTGCTGATCGTGGGCGGCGGGTACATTGGCCTGGAGATGGGGACGGTTTACGCAGCCCTGGGCAGCGAGGTCACCGTCGTGGAGATGACCGAGGGGCTGCTGCCGGGCGCGGATCGCGATCTGGTTCGCGTTCTCGAGCTGCGGCTCAGGAAGGCGTTCAAGAGCGTCTACTTGAACACCAAGGTGTCGAAGGTAACCGAGGCCGGCAGTGGGGTCGCGGTCACGTTCGAGGCGGTCGGGGGGGCCAAGGCCGGCCCCAAGGCGCCGCCGGCGACCGCGGAGTTTGAGCGGGTGCTTGTGTCGGTCGGCCGGACGCCGAACAGCGACGGGCTGGGGCTGGAGAACACGAAGGCCAAGGTGACCGGGCGTGGTTTCGTCGAGGTAGACCCACAGCTGCGTACGGACGACGCGCACATCTGGGCGATTGGCGACATTGCCGGGGAGCCGATGCTGGCCCACAAAGCGGCCTACGAGGCCAAGGTGGTGGCCGAGGTGTTTGCGGGGCACAAGGCGGCCGTGGATGCGAAGGCCATCCCTGCGGTGGTTTTCACGGATCCGGAGATCGCCTGGGCCGGTTTGACCGAGAATCAGGCCAAGGCGGCGGGGACCGAGGTTAAGATTGCCAAGTTCCCGTGGGGTGCTTCGGGACGAGCCACGGCCAACGGTCGCAACGACGGGGTGACCAAGGTTATCGCCTCACCGGCCAGCAAGCAGGTTCTGGGCGTCGGCATCGTGGGTTCTGGAGCGGGCGAGCTGATTTCGGAGGCGGTCGTGGCGATCGAGATGGGTGCCACGGCTGAAGACCTGGCCTTGTGCATCCATCCCCATCCGACGTTGTCGGAGACGGTCATGGAAGCGGCCGAGGCGGTCTTCGGAAGCTCGACACACCAAGCCCCCCCGCGACGATAACCGATGGGTTGGAGAGGCCCGTTCTCTGGTCTGTGGCCGAACCGGTTGTGTCGGGCTGCGAGCGGGCCAGCCGTTGCCTGCCCACGGGTTTCCGTTCAGATGCGGTCGGGCATGGGCACCAAGCCACATCGCTGGCCGAACAACCGGACGGCGATCCCCACGCGATCACCTTCACCGTTGGCGTTGATGAGGAGTTCGGTACGGACGATCAGTCCCTGTTGGGTGATCATCTGTCCGGAGCCTGGCTCGGGCCCGCGCTCGCGGATGGCAAGCTGGAAGGTATAACGCTGGCCGATCGCCACGCCGTAGCCGATGGGCACGATGCCGTACAATCCGCCGTCGCCGAACTCGACGACATGGCCGACGATGCGGGCCGGCTGGGTATCGCTGACATCTTCGGGACAACTGAGCAGGGTCATTTCGCAGCGAAGGCTGCGCCGCCTCCCCTGCCGTTTCTCATCGTCTGGGGTCGCGCGGACCCACTGCATCAGGCACGCTCGACGTGCCGCAGCGCTCTGGAGATCGGGGAAACCCGTATCTGCCTGGAACGGGGGCAAAGCGTACTCTGGTAATCGTTGGTGGGATTGACTAACCGCTGGCATTTCTGGCCTCCGTGCTTCTTTCCCGAACAGGTTTTCCGCGGGGCGGCGCGTCCGCCGCCTTCGACCACGACCGCGTGCCCGGCTCCAAAGGACCGGTGTTCCTGAGCTGGTGCCGCTTCCCCGTCGGCCACCCTCCAGGCCGACGGACCGTGTTGCATGACTGGGACGAAACCTCGGGGATCGCGAACTGACGGCTGCTCCACACAGGCCCCATACGATTCCCACGAGTGACGACACGGTCTTCCTTGACGCGTGATGTCCGAATCGTCCCACGCAAATTGGCGTGACTTGGACTGTGATTTCTCAGGTTAACTATACACCGCGGTTTTCCGCCGGGTCGAGAAAAGTGGGGCAAAACAGATGAATTGCGTCATTTCTCTGTCGATTGACCCTGAATCATCAGCCCGCTAGCCTGATATTCGGACGGTGAACGCGGGTGACTTGAGTGTTGACGAGATCAGGTATGGACTACGACGTGATTGTGGTGGGTGGTGGACACGCGGGCACGGAGGCCGCCTGGGCTGCTGCCAGGATGGGGTGTGGAACGGCTTTAGTCACGATGAACGTGGAGGCCATCGGGCGGATGTCGTGTAATCCGGCGATCGGCGGCATCGGCAAGGGCCACATTGTCCGGGAGATCGACGCCTTAGGGGGTCTGATGGCCCTGGCCGCGGACGAGGGTGGGATTCAGTTCCGGGTTCTCAACCGAAGCAAGGGTCCGGCGGTCTGGGCCCCGCGGGCGCAGGCCGACCGGAAGCTATACGCTGAAGCCGTTCAGGGTTTGTTGTCCACGGCGGGCTCGTTGGACATCATCGAAGGCCTGGTTGAGGCGTTGGTGGTCGAGGCCGGTGTGAGCGGGACGGCCCGTCAACGGGCAGCCGGTGTCCGCCTGGCCGACGGGCGGCAACTTCAGTCCAGAGCGGTGGTTATCACTACGGGCACGTTTCTTCGCGGCCTGATGCACTGCGGCACGCGTCAATGGGAAGGTGGGCGGCTCGGTGAAGGGGCGGCCGCAGGTCTCAGCGAGCATCTCAGCCGCCTCGGCTTCACGCTCGGGCGCCTCAAGACTGGGACACCTCCACGGATCGACCGAGGGTCTATAGACTACGCCGCGGTTACCGCGCAATCGGGCGACGAACCTCCGGTTCCTTTTTCGTTCCTGACGCCAGCCATTACCCGGCCGCAGATCCAGTGCTGGATCACCTCCACGAACGAACGGACGCATGCGATCATCCGCGGCAACATTCAGCGGGCGCCGATGTATTCCGGGCAGATCAAGTCGCGGGGGCCGCGGTATTGTCCGAGCGTGGAGGACAAAGTGATGCGGTTCGCCGACAAGGACTCGCATCAGGTTTTTCTTGAGCCGGAGGGGTATGGCAGTCCGCTGGTCTACTGCAATGGGATTCCGACCTCGCTGCCGTCCGACGTGCAGGATGCGATGGTCCGCTCGATTGCCGGTCTGGAGCGTGCCAGGATCATGCAATACGGATATGCCGTGGAGTATGATTGGGTTCCCACTGACCAGATTGACGCCACGCTGGAGACCAAGCGGATGGCCGGTCTGTACCTGGCCGGGCAGATCAACGGGACCAGCGGCTACGAGGAGGCGGCGGGTCAGGGTCTTATGGCGGGCATCAACGCGGTCGCTGGGATCAGGGGGTGTGATTCGGTGGTACTCGGGCGTGATGAGGCCTACATCGGGGTGATGGTTGACGATCTGGTCACCAAGCCGCCTGACGAGCCGTACCGCATGTTCACGTCGCGGGCCGAGTACCGGCTGCACTTGCGTAGCGACAACGCCGACCAGCGTCTGACGCCCATTGGACGACGGGTTGGTCTGGTCGATGACCGTCGCTGGTCGGCATTCGAGGCCAAGCGGGCCAGCATTGGGCTTCTGACGGCGGCGTTGAAGGCGACCCGGCTGGACGGGGTCTCACTGGCGGAGTGGCTTCGGCGACCTGAGGTTCGTCTGGCAGAGCTGGGAGTTCGGGTACCTGAGCTGGCCGTGGACGGCTATCCAGCTGCAGTTCGCGAAGCGGTGGAGATTGAGGCCAGATACGCCGGTTACCTGGAACGTGAACACCGGCTGATTGAGCGGTATCGGCACCTTGAGTCGCGGTGTATTCCCGCGGGGCTCGACTATGATTCGCTGACGGAATTGCGTTTCGAAGCCCGTGAGAAGTTCGCCCGATTCCGTCCCCGGAACCTGGGTCAAGCGGCCCGTATCAGTGGGATCAGTCCGGCGGACATCACCACGCTGAGTTTGTACGTAGCGAGGCCGGGGCGATAAGTCAGAGCCGGTGCGGCAAGGTGGACGAGCCAGCAGGGATTACTTAAGTACACTGTCAGGTGAACGGATTAGCTATGGGGTGCCTGGTGGAGAGGGTGGGGGCAAGGCTTGTGTCGCCGTGACATGGAACGTGGAGGTCGCTATACTAGGATGGGCCAGTTCGATGGCAGCCGCTCCATGGGTGCTGGGTTGCCGTGCGGGGCGGGGTCGAGTTTCACGATTGGCTTACTGGGAACGTAGCAGGCGAAGGATGGTGACTCGATGCGTTCTCGAACCATACAAACGATTGCCCTGAGGGCCCGTCCGGCCTTCACGCTGATTGAGATACTGGTGGTGGTGGCGATCATTGCGTTGCTGATCGCCGTGTTGATGCCCTCGCTGGGGCGTGCGCGGGCGGCTGCGCGGACCACGCAATGCCTGAGCAACGAGCACCAGTTTGGGGTGGCGATTGCGGCGTATGCCACGAGCAATCGGGACTGGGTTCCCCGGGGCAGCAACCAGTTCGAGATCAACTGGACGATGCTGGTGGTGAAGATGTTGGGCGACCGTCGGCCGTACACGAACTGCAACGAGGTCCCGGTGGCCAAGCAAGGCGTGTTTCAGTGTCCGGAGCGAAGCAAGGCCCTTGCGAGTCCGTTTCTCGACTATGTGGTGAACGCCCTGGATTTTGACCGTGTGTCGAGGCCTGCCGGACAGGAGGGCCAATGGATTGAAGCCAAGATGTCGAATCTCGGCAAGGTGAAGCAGCCGACGGAGACCATCTTCCTGACGGACGCGGAGTATGAGGACCGGAACGTGGAGGGGCTTGGCCCTTCGTTGGCCACCTGTCGGAGGAACTACGAGAACGGCCAAGCGAGCGCGAATGGGATTGACGCGATGGACACGTGGTTGGGCGAACACCTGCCGGAGGGCGGTGGTGGGGTGAACATCAACGACAGTCCCGGGACGAGGCGTGTGGCGCGAAAGATGCATCTTGGTCGTTTCACGAACGCGGTGTTTTTTGACGCTCATGCTGCGTCGGTGCCCTTGGCTCCGCGGGAGTGGGCGGACATGGACAAGTATGGTTACTGGCTGAAGCGTTTCGGTGTCCGGAATGCCGACCGGGTGAAGGCGATGCCGATGAGGTGAGGCGGGGCAGCTGGTGTTGCGGAGTGGATGGAAGTCCCTCCCTGCAAGTGGAATGGGATTCTCTATGGGTCATAAGCCGAACGAGCACGGGGCGAGCCCGCGTCGACGAGGTCATGCGCGGCCGGTTCTGCATCCTCCGCACGTCGTGGACTCAGCCCCGGACGGAGGCACGGCGACGGGTGGGTTGGAGTTGGTCCTGGGGTTGTGGCGATGGACCTGGTTCTTCCTGTTTCGCAACCGATTCGCGATTGGGATTGCCTCGTTGGTGTGGCTGATCTGGCGGAGTGGCACGCAGCCGAGGCGGATGGCCTACCCCTGCCAGCAGGCTGCGGCGGCCAATCTTGGCGCCCTGGCGGTGCTGGTGGTTCCGATTCTGGCTCGACGGAGGATGCAGCGGGTGGGGGCCGATCGCTGGCGGAGGGTTCGACTGGCGACGGGATCGGTGGCTCTGGCGAGCATTCTCTTTGTCCTGGTGTCTGCCGGGGTGAACGTGTACTCGAACGACGAGGAGGTGGCGGCCGCCGGTGTCCAGTTGCCGCCGCCGCGGACGTCGATACCCGAGCCGACCACGGTGGCCATTGTTCAGGATGTTGGTGAGCCGCTGGCGAATGCCGAGGTTGAGAGGATGGTCCGGAGGGTGGTGGGTCTGGCGGGTGGCTTAGGGAGTATTGTCCAACCGGGTCAAACGGTGGTGATCAAGCCGAATCTGGTGGAGACCCTGGCCCCGGCGGGTGACGGCATCACCACGGATCCACGGGTGGTTCGAGCCGTGGTGCGGCTGGTCCAGGAGGCCGGGGCGGGACGGATCGTGATCGCGGAAGGCACCGCCAGCTCGCGGAACAACGAAGACACGTCGCGGCAGGTGACCTGGAAGGCGTTCAAGGACTCCGGCTACGATGCGAACGGCGATCGCCTTGATGACGAGACTGGAGTGGAACTCTACGACCTGAATGATACTGGCGGCCTGGACAAGCGTGATGGGAACAGGGTCTCGGAAGTCACGATCCCGAACGGGGTGATTCGGACGAAGTACTGGGTTCCGAGGATGTTGCTGAAGCCGGCGGACGGCGGCTTCTGTGACGTGTTGATCAGTGTGCCGGTCTTGAAGAATCACGGCAACGGCGCGGTCACGCTGGCGATGAAGAATCGCGTGGGCTGTGCCCCGAGTGACATTTATCATGCCACGTTTGCCCCATACACCCAGCAGATGAAGTGGTCCCTGGTTCACACCACCTCGGGCGGGTTCGGGCGGACGGTGGTGGACGGCGGCGACTATCCGGTTCCCGCGGCGACGAACGTTGAGAACTACGTCGTCCAGTACACGATCGTGGATCTCAACCTAGTGCGGCCGAACGATTTCGCGGTGGTGGACGGGCTGGTGGGCATCACCAACGGGCCGGTGGGCGACGGCGGCGTGGTGACCAAGGCGTTGCCGGCCCGGAAGTTGGTCATAGCCGGTCGCGACTCGGTGGCGGTTGACACCATTGGCTCGTTGACCATGGGCTACGATCCGACGCAAGTAGGCCACATCGCCTGGGCGGACAATCGTGCCCTGGGCACGGGCGGGACCGCGCTGATCACGGTGGTGGGCGATCATGTGGCCGCGGTTCGGATGGACTTCCCCAACCGCGGTGAGTCGGTCGCAGCGGAGAGGAGCTCGCCCTGGCTGGACAGTGTTTCGTTGGACGAAGGCCAGACGGTCGCGGGCACGATCAGGGTGACTGGTTCCGGCGTTGGCGACAACAACGGTCTGGCCAAGGCGGAGCTGATGGTCAAAGCCAGGAGACCGAATCTGCTGGTCAACGGTGATTTCGAGACTGGGGATGCCAGCGGCTGGACGGGTTGGGAATCGCCTTGGGGCGGCCCGTTCGTTCGCGATTTTGCGGATGCCGAGGCGGGGCATCAGGGCAGCTTCTGCCTGAAGCTCGGAGGTTCCTCGACCACGGGGAGCTTCGGCGTCCACCAGCAGGTGACGGTCGAGCCGGGCAAGACCTATCGCGTTGACGCCTTTTGGCGCGGGCAGAAGACCGGATCCTCGAACTGGTTCGAGATCCTGCTGCTGGACGGTCCCTTTGACATTGACCAGGCCGACAGTGGCGGCGAACCGGTGGTGCGCACCAACTACATGTATGCGTACGACAATCTGATCGGCACGGGTCTGGGAGGGAACGTCGGAGCGACCTTTGGCTGGCTCTGGGCTCACAGCCAGGACGGCACGAAGTACGACTACAACAGCCGCCACGGGGAGCGCACCGCCACGGGGAACACCCTGACGGTGGTGCTCAAAGCCGGCAACACCGGGGAGGGTGGAGCGGGTGTGGCCGCGTGGTTCGACGACGTCTCGCTGGTCGAGGTGGCCGAGGAGCGGGTCGTGGCCAGCGTGCGGGACCCGCAGGACCCCTTCCACTTGGAGTGGGACACGAGCACGCTGCCGCCGGGCGACTACACGGCCACGGTCGCGGTTTACGATGCGGCGATGAACGAAGCCGCGATCAGCCGCGGCGTCACGGTGACTCCGCCGCTGGCGCCGCTGATCGCGATCGAGCCGACGGCGTTCAGCCACACGTTCAGCTTTGGCGAGAGTCCTCCCGACGACACCTTCACGGTGAGGAATGCGGGAATTGGCACGCTGAATTACGAGATCTGGCCGGACAGCTCGTGGGTGGTCCTTTCGTCCACCCGCGGCGAATCGACGGGCGATACCGACGCTATCACCATCCATTACGATCTGACCGGGGTCGGCGCAGGCACACAGACCGCCACTTTGTTGATCACGGACGCTGCGGCCTACAACGACCCACAGGTTCTCAGCATCAGGCTGGATATCACCACGGTCAAGTCGGACTTTGACCGGGACGGTGACGTGGATTTGGACGACTGGGGCCGATTGCAGGCATGCCTCACTGGCATCGGCGTGGTCCAGACCGATCCAGCCTGTGAGAACGCGAAGTTAGACGACGACGAGGACGTTGACAAGAACGACGCGGCCCTGTTCACGCAGTGCCTCAGCGGGGCGGGTATTCCGGCGGATCCGGACTGCATGGACTGAACCCGACTCGCCGGACAGTGCAGCCAATCGACGCTGGCGCTCAGGTCGTTGACCGAGGTCTGGCGGTTTTCATTTCACTCGCGGGCCCGGCGGCCTGCCGGGCGTGTGTTCCCCGAGGACAGCTCCCCGATCGAAGCGAGGCTCTTTCTCCAGTGCCTCGAGGATGGGCATACGGCCATAGCTGGGATGGTCGAACCAGCTGTCGTTGGCGAACGGCGGCGTATCGGCGTGGTAGATCCAGTTCATCTGGGCGAAGAGCGGATCGCCCCAATACCGTGGGTGATCCGGGTTGAATCGCCGGAGGATCTCGAGGTTGAGGTCGCGGTGACGTTCCGGTGTGACCGGCGGGTAGTTCTTGTCGTCGTGGTTGTCGGGGAAGGCTCCGCCCTCGGTGCCGAGGATGGGAATCGGGTGTGGCAGGTACCTGGCCATCAGGTACTGGAGCAGTTCGACGCCGAGGTAGGTGGTATTGTCTTTCATGAGCGAGTCGAAACGGTCCTGCCGAGTCGCGTGGGGCAGGTTCTTCTCGAGATTGAAAGGGTAGTCGATCGGCCGGTTGAGGGGCCCGCAGTGAACGCCAAAGGCGCAACCCGCGAAGGCCTGTTCGATTGTGTCCATCTTGGCGAAGGTCTTGAAGCAATCGTCCCACCATTGGCCGGCGTTTCGCCCGTCGTTGCCACCGACGCTCATGGCGTAGAAGACGGGGATGCCGCCCTCTTCGGCGATCAGCCGACGGGTTCTGAGCCACTGCATGCACAGCCGCGTTTCGCGATTGCCCTTATCCCACTCTCCCTCTGACCACTCCAGGCTCAGATTGGGCTCGTTGCCGGCCTCGATGTAGTGTGCGCCGGCCGTCACGTAGGCCCGAACCAGCTTGCGGAACCCGGTCTCCTCGCCGCCCGGTCGCGGGTAATGTGGGCTGGGGCGATCGACGTACAGCCGGACCACCGGTTCAACGCCCTGGCGGCGGGCGGCCTCGACCACGTCGAGCTTGTTAGCCCCGCAGGCCAGCACCTTGAACCAGGTGAATCCGTAGCGACTGCGCAACTCCTTGAAGAACTCAGCGGGTCGTTCCGGTTTCCAGGAGCAGTTCGGGTTGTCATGGATTCCCCAGCCGGTATCCGGTGCCGGCGGGCGGGGATAGTCGGCGAGTGTTTTCCAGGGCGGCCTCAAGGCTGTCGAGGGTCTGGGGCGGGATTCGGCTGCGGCGGCGGCCTGTCCGAGAATGGAAACCGCGCACCATATGATGATGGAGTAGCGGTTGGCCATGGCGTCTCCCGTCGAGGCGGGCGGTGCCCGGTTTCAGTTCACGCAGGTCGGATCGGCAACGATGCCGGCTCCGCTCACGCAGAGGATGAACCGCTCGAAGTCTTTCTTGTCCACATCGAGGTCGTCGTCCAGGCGGGCGTCGGCGCAAGCCGGGTCGGCCTGGGTGACGCCAACGCCGGAGTAGCATGCCTGGAAGTGGGCGAAGTCATCCATATCCACGTCGGTGTCACGATTGAAGTCGGCAGGCACGGTCACCACGTGGAGATTGACCGTGACGACCTGGGGCGTGTTCGTGGCACCTGAGGCCGACACGCGCAGGGTGCCCTGGTACGTGCCGAGCGGCAGGGCACTGGTGGCGTAGCTGATGGTGACCGTCTGTGGATTGCCGATCACCGTTCCGGTTCGCGGGGTCAGGTCGAGCCAGTTGAGGGTTTCGTCCACCTCGAAGGACATTGTGCCGTTGCCACCGTTTGCGACACTGAAGAGGTCGGGGGCCGCATTGGCCCCGAGGAAGGCACTTCTTTCGATGACCGCCGGACTGCACTGGATGACCGGATCGAGGAGGGCGTACTCGACGACGGTCATGCACACGTCGTCTTGGGGCCGGCCCCCCCAGCCGCTGAGTGTCCAGATGAAGCCGTTACCCTGGTCGTAGCTGTCGTCGTTCATGATGAAGGGGTTGAAGCCCTGCGAATCCGAAGGAGGATCATGGACCTCGAACTCGATGAAGTAGGACTGGCCGGGGGTAAGGAGTATCTCGTTGGGGTTGTAGCTCACACCATGCAGGCCGACGCCGAAGGACTGGTAGGCCGCCTGGGTGATCTTGGTGGGTCCGATCTGCGGGCCGGTCGGTCCGATCTGGTTTGAACCGGGATACACTCTCCAGATGAACTCGAGGTCCCATTTGGAGTTAGCCCCGGCGGCCCAGACATCGACGGCGGCGAGGCTCGCCCCTCGTGCGGTGAAGGTCTGGCCCCACTTCCACGCGAAGTTACCGTCGCGCAGATCGCCGAGTCCTTTGGTCCGCTTGTTCATGGTGACCATGGTGTTGTCGTTATCGCTGAAGACGGTGATGCACAGGTCGTAGTTCATGGCCTTGCTGGAGGAATCGTAGGCCCGGCCGTGGGCGTAGCTGAGGCTGTCCTTGTTTCGTTTGTAGGGTTGGATGGTGTTGCCCTGGACGGTCAGGCGTACGGCATATTGCCTGCCTGGGACGGTGGGTGCCTCCGCGGATCGGAATCGCACCCAGTTGTCGGTCACGTCACTGATGCTCACGGAGTCGGTGCGTTCGGCGATCTTTCTCCACTTGCGGACGTCGGCATCGCCGTTGTCCTCGAGGATGGCGACCGCGACGGGGTTCTTGTTCGGCCCGGCGAAGCTGAACGCCACGCCGCGGATGGCCGTTCCTGTGGCGACGAAGGTCTGGTACCAGGGGCTGTCCGGGGGGTGGGTGTCGGGGGCATTGCCGACCCAGTCGGTTTTGAAGTAAGTGGAGAAGTCCAGGCCGAGTTCGACATTGAAGGAGAGGTCGCCCGGATCCTGAACTGGGACGTTGGGCACGATCCTGGGAGCGACGAAGAACAGCGGCTGGTTGACCAGGATGGAGTAGGAGCCGGCCGACAACCCGTCGATGCAGTAAGAGCCGTCGTGCACCGTCCGGATCACACACGACCCGTTTTCGTAGAGGGTGGTTCCCAACCGGCGGGCCGGGCCAGCGGGAAGCGAGTTCCAACCGGACAGGAACAGGTTCGTCTCGTAGAGTTCGAGATAGCCGGCGGCTGGCTTGCCCTTGATCTTCTCGAACCGGGCATGGCCCTGGAGCCGCCCGGCGGGTTCGGCGGCCAAGGCTGCGCCCGCCGCCAGGAGGACGAGCAGGGCAGCCGGCCCGTGTCGGTCATGGATGAGACATGCCATAGGGATATCCCTCCTCGGCCAGCGTCCTGCCCGAGCGAGCGTTTTACGGCTGGCGTTTGGAGACTCCATCATACCAGGATGCCGCCTTGATTTCGCGGGGATCTCGGACCGGACGCAGGGGGTCAGCCTGCCGGGTGCGCGGGCCCGGCGGTACCGCAGCCATCTGCCGGACTCTGGTGTCCGGGGTTATATCGTTCCTGGCCCGCTGAGCCTGAACGATCGGCCGATGGCGACGTAATAAGGTGAAAACCGCGTTGCCGGCGGCAGTGATCAGGGCGAGCCCGCGGCGCGGGGAGAAGGCCGTGACTGGCAGGGAGGTTGTCCGACCTGGCATCTTGCAGTTGAGGTTCATCTTGTGTTCAATAGTTCGCCTGCGGCGTGGCCTGGACCGGCCCGCCGAACGGCTGACAGAGGAGAAGAACGGGCCATGGCCACCACGCAGTACGACATCAAGCAGATCGGCGAACAAGTCAGAGTCAAGAGCGAGCCCTTTCGGCTGCTGCTCCAGCAGATCCGGCAGGTGATTGTCGGCCAGGAGGATCTGCTGCACAAGATGCTGGTCGGGCTGCTATCCAACGGGCACATTCTCATTGAGGGGGTCCCGGGGTTGGCCAAGACGACGGCGGTCTCGTGTCTGGCGGCCGGCATTCACACTGGCTTTCAGCGGCTGCAGTTCACGCCCGACCTGTTGCCGGCGGACCTGATCGGGACGATGGTTTTCCGACCGCAGGACGGCCAATTCGTGGTCCAGAAGGGGCCGATCTTCTCCAACCTCATACTGGCGGATGAGATCAACCGAGCGCCGGCGAAAGTCCAGAGTGCCCTGCTCGAGGCCATGCAGGAGCGACAGGTGACCATTGGCAGGCAGACGTTCCCGCTCGAGGAGCCGTTTCTCGTTTTAGCCACGCAGAACCCGATCGAGCAGGAAGGGACGTACCCGCTGCCCGAGGCCCAGGTGGACCGGTTCATGCTCAAGCTGATCGTCTCGTACCCGAGCCGCAGTCAGGAGCGTGAGATTCTCGACCGCATGTCCACGACCCACCCGCACCGCTTGATCCAGCCGGTCATGGAGCCGGCCGCGATTCAGCAGGCCCGGGCGGTGGTCGACGAGATCTACATTGACGACAAGATCAAGGATTACATTGTGGATCTGGTCGTGGCCACGCGGGACCCGGTTGCGGCGAGGGTACCGGTGGAAGGCCTGATCCAGTATGGTGCTTCTCCGCGAGCGACCATCTATCTGACGCTCGGGGCCAAGGCGAACGCCTTTCTCGCTGGCCGCGGCTACGTCGTTCCGCAGGACGTGAAGGATGTTGCCCTGGACGTGCTTCGTCACCGCGTGATTGTCACCTACGAAGCCGAGGCCGAGGAGAAGAGCGCGGCGGATTTGGTGCAGGCCATCCTGGATCATGTGCCGGTACCCTAGTGGCCCGGCAGGCGAGCGTGTGGAGTACTGCAGAACTTCCTGCCCCACCTGGCGAGGAGCTTCGAGACGTGCTGCCGGCTCGGATGGTATGAGCGGGCAAGGCAGCTGCTGGGAGATTGACACCGGCGGGATGTTCAGGAGGCCGATGAGCACATGAGGATCGCTGGGGCGATGGCCAGAAAGACGCAGGATGTCTTGGCAGACACCGGGGCATGCGAATGACTGCTTCCTTCGAGTTGAGGCTTTCGGTTTTCGAGATGCGTTCATGCTTCAGTCTGAACTCCTGAGAAAAGTCCGGCGTATCGAGATTCGCACGTCGCACATGGTGAACGACGTGCTAGCCGGGCAGTATCACTCCGCCTTCAAGGGTCGAGGGATGGAGTTCGAGGAGGTGCGCGACTACCAGTATGGGGACGACGTGCGGACCATCGACTGGAACGTGAGTGCCCGGTACGGCCGGCCGTTCGTGAAGGTCTTCCGTGAAGAGCGTGAGCTGACCGTCCTGCTGCTGGTGGACATGAGTGCGTCGCACGGCTTCGGCACTCGTGAGCAGCTCAAACGGGATCTGGTGGCTGAGATCGGGGCGACGCTTGCGTTTTCGGCGATCCGCAACAACGACAAGATCGGACTGATGTGCTTCACGGACGAAGTCGAGAAGACCGTACCGGCTCGCAAGGGCGCGCGGCACGTACTTCGCGTGGTGCGCGAGCTGCTGTACCACCGCCCTTGCCGATCAGGCACCAACCTGGGAGCGGCGTTGGAGCACCTGAACCGGACCGTCAAGCGGCGGGCGGTGGTCTTCGTGGTCAGCGACTTCCAGACCGGCAGCTACGAGGACGCGATGCGCGTTGCCCGCCGCCGGCATGATGTTATCCCGATCGTGATTTCCGACCCCTGGGAACAGAAGATGGAGGACATCGGCCTGGTCCAGTGGACGGACGCCGAAACGGGGCAGGTCGTGCTCGTGGATACCTCGAGCAGGCGCGTGCGAAGGCAATACGAGGAAGACATTCGCCGGATGACCGAGGAGCGGGATGCCCTGCTGCGCAGGATGAACATCGACACGATCGAGGCCCGAACCGGCGAGCCGTTTGTCGAGCCGCTCACCCGGTTCTTTCGGAAGCGGGAGACGAGGAGGTGACAGGGAGTTGAGAATGGAGAATGGAGAAAGGAAGAAGAGACGCTCGGAGACCGAGCCCGCACGCCGGGCCGGACTCTCTCCGTTCGCCATCCGCCATTGTCCGTTCCGATGGCCGGAGTGTAGCACCCGCTGCCGGTTTGCGTGTGGGTCATGGATCATGTTGAGCCTGGGGTTAGGTCTTGGCCTGGCCGGCGGTTGTCGTTGTTCCCAGCCTGCGGCCGAGGTTCCCAAGCCGTTCGAGGTCAACGCGAAAGACGGCCCGGTTGCGATGACCGTTCGGGCAGCTAAGGAGCAGATTCTGGTGGCCGAGAAGCTGGGCTTGACGATCGAGGTGATCGCCCCCGACGACGTGGACATCGAGATGCCGAGATTCGAGGAACGAATCGGCGAGTTCCGCATCCGCCGCCATCGTGACGAACCTGCCATTCCCACGGACCGCGGTCGACGATGGCGGCAGGAATACGAGCTCGATCAACTCATCGCCGGCAGCTACGAGATTCCGAGCATCGCCGTCAAGTACGTGGATCGCCGCTCTGCCAAGCCCACCGGCGCGAGTCCGAGCGATGCCTCTCCTACTCAGCACTCGGTACTCGGCACCCAGCCCTTGGCGCCAAGCACTCAACACTCGGCTTTCGATACTCATGATTCATCACTCACCGCTCACTACTTCTCCTCCACCCCGTTTTCGATCAAAGTCGTTTCGGCGATCGAAGGCGAGATCGACCTGGAGAAGTTTGAGGATATTCGCGGCACGGTTGAGCTTCCCGCGGCGCGCAGCCGGGCCTGGCTTTTCTGGACGGCCGGCGCGGCTACGGCGGTGCTGGCATTGGCCGGCCTATGGGTATACCTGCGTTGTCGCTCGGCGAGGCTTCGTTTTGCGCGGCCCATTCCGCCCCACGTTTGGGCTCGGGAAGAGCTGCGCCGGCTTCGCGAGGACAACCTGGTAGAGCGTGGTCTGGTGCACGAGCTGTATTCGAGAATGACCGGCATTGTCCGCCTGTACATCGAGCGGCGATTCCGAATCATGGCCGCCGAGCAGACCACCGAGGAGTTCCTGGCGGCCGCGAAGAGCCACCCTGCGCTGGTTCAGGAGTATCGCGACTCGCTCGCCCGGTTTCTGCAAGCGGGTGACATGGTCAAGTTCGCCCGGTACACGCCGGAGCCATGCGAAATCGACCAGGCCTTCGGGGCGGCGGAGACCTTCGTTGACCGGACGGCCGCACTGATCGCGCCTGCCGCATCGACTGCCGAGCGGGTGCGGGCGATGGAGCCCGAGGTGGGGCCATGATGTCCCTGAGTGGCTTCGAGTTCCAGGAGAATTCCCGCTGGGCACTCCTTTTGCTCCTGCTGGTGCCGGTCATCTGGTGGCGAGCCTACCTGCGTCATCGGCCGATCGCCGTTCGGTTTTCCTCGGTCACCCCCCTTGTCCGGTTGCCGCGTACCTGGCGAACGCGAGCCCGATGGCTGCTGCCGGCTTTGCGTACCGCCGCCCTGATCCTGCTGATTGTCGCGGTCGCTCGCCCGCGCAAAGGCAACGAACAGGCCCGCGTCCGGGCCGAGGGCATTGCGATTCAGCTTCTGGTCGATCGGTCGGGGAGCATGCAGGCCCTGGATTTCAAGCTGAACGGCAAGCGGGTAAACCGATTGACCGCCGTCCAGAACGTGGCTCGCGATTTTGTGAAGGGATCCGGGAGCCTGGCTGGCCGGCCCGACGACCTGATCGGCATGATCAGCTTTGCCCGGTATGCGGACAGCAAGTGTCCGCTGACGCTGGACCACGATTTTCTGCTCGAGGCTCTGAGCAAGACCGAGATCGTCGATCCGCGTAAAGCCCAGGACGAGGATGGCACGGCGATCGGTGATGCGATCGCTCTGGGCGTGGAACAGATGCGGGCCCTGGATGAGCAGCGGCGATCTCGAGGTGGCCAGAAGGTCAAGAGCAGAGTCATGATTCTTCTGACCGACGGCGAGAACAACGCGGGTGATATTGATCCTCTGCAGGCCGCTCAGATGGCCGCGACGTTCGAGACCAAGATCTACACGATTGGCGTGGGCACGCGGGGCCTGGCGGAAGTGCCGATGATCGATCCGTTTTCGGGTCGGACGGTCCTGCGCTCGACCCAGGTGCGCATTGACGAGGATGCGCTTCGGCGAATTGCCGCGGCCACGGGCGGCCGCTACTTCCGAGCCACCGACACCGACTCTCTCCGGGACATCTACACTGAGATCGACAAGATGGAGAAGGAGGAGACGGTCGAGAAGCGTTTCTACCAGTACAAGGAACTAGCAACCCAAGCCCTGCGTATCGGACCGCTCTCTCTCCCCCCCCTGCTAGTTGGCGTCTTCGTTCTTCTTGCCCTGGAGATCGTGTTGGCGAATACCTGGCTGCGACGTGTTCCGTGATTCGGGGCCGGCGGACCGGTCGGCGGCGGATCGCTGCGGCGGCGTCATCCCATGGTCGGGGATATTTGCCCAATAGTGGGGAAACGGTTCTTAGATGGAGGATTGGCGGAGATGGGGGACAATCCGCGGCTCAGGCGTCCGCTGGGGCTGGAGAGGGGGCGATTCCGGAGCGTGGGTGGCATGTCGTTTGCTTCCCATCTTAACGTCTGTAACTCACTGAAGGATAAAATGCTAAGTTGATTTGACCGGCCCCGAAACTGGTGGTATATTTTCCGGTCCTACCATTTGGCGAGGTGGGTGGCGGGGGCCTGGCTTTCTAGGCCTAACGTCCGGCAGAGCATAAGCTTAGATCATTGTCGGAGCATCGGGGACCCGGGGCGAACACGGCCGACCGGGCTGGGGCAAACACGAGGATTCAAGGTGCCAGCCGCTGATCGCGAAACCATCACCAGGCAGATCCGCGATAGTCTCAGCATCGTCGACGTGGTTGGCGGGTATATGACCCTCCGGCGAGCGGGGGCCAGTTTCAAGGGTTTGTGCCCCTTCCACGAGGAGAAGACGCCCTCGTTCATGGTGAATCCCGCGCGGCAGACGTTCAAGTGTTTCGGCTGTGGGGCTGGCGGGGACCTTTTCACCTTCGTTCAGCTCAAAGAGAAGGTAGATTTCGTTGAGGCGCGCCGGATGCTGGCTGAGCGAGCCGGGATCTCTGTGGAGTTCGAGCGTGTGGGGGGAACGGCCTCATCGGGGCCGGGCAAGAGCGACCTCGTTCGGGTGAATGACTGGGCTCAGCAGTTTTTTCGCCGTCAGTATCAAGGACCGGGTGGAGAGGTGGCTCGGCAGTACGTGGCGAAGCGTGGGTTGACGGACAGGTTGGTGGAGGATTTCGGGCTTGGCTACGCGGCCGACAGTTTCGACGAACTGATTCAACAGGCGGGGAAAGCGGGGATCGAGCCGGGGCTGCTGCTGGCGGCTGGTTTGGTGAAGGAGCGTGGGCGAGGGGGCAGTTACGACGCTTTCCGCCACCGGCTGATGTTCCCGATTCACGATGTGACGGGGCGGCTGATTGCCTTTGGGGGGCGGACGCTAGCTGACGATCCGGCGAAGTACTTGAACACGGCCGGCACCGTGCTTTTTGACAAGAGCTCGAGTCTGTTCGGGATCGAGCGGGCCAAGCACGCGGCCGCGAAGGCTGGTCGGATGGTTGTGGTCGAGGGCTACACTGACTGCATGATGGCCCACCAGTATGGCTTCAGCGAGACGGTAGCGACGCTGGGCACGGCATTGACCGAGGCTCACGCGGCGTTGCTTCGTCGTTATACGGACCGTGTGATCCTGGTCTTTGACTCGGATGAAGCGGGCCAGAGTGCGGCGGAGCGGGCGGTTTCGGTGACCCTGCTGGGCGGGTTGGAGGTGATGCTGGCCAAGGTCCCGGCGGGCAAGGACCCCTGTGACTACCTTGTGGCGGCTGGGGGGGGTGCTTTCGAGGAAGTGCTGAAAAACGCGGTCGGCGCGCTAGAATTCAGGTGGCACCAGGTTGTCCGGCAGTATGAAGCCGGGACGACTGGTCCTGCGCGGAGACGTGCGATTGAAGCGTATTTACAGGAACTGGCCGCCTGGACGGGTCGGGGCGTCATCGATCCCATCGAGAGGGGGTTAATGGTCAACCAGTTGAGCAAGATCCTGGGCTTGCCGGCGGAAGACTTGCATCGCCAGCTTGGCCGCCTGGCCCAGCGGTGGCGCCGTCCGCTCACGGCGGCGGTGAGCGGGGTTTCGGGGGAGGGTGAGAAGACCGGTTCGGCATTGCGTCTAGACGCAGAGCAGCGGGCCCTCTGGGAGATCGTGGAGGTTCTGTTGAACGCACCGGAGCTGTATGGGCGTGTGGCCGGCAAGTTTGAGCCTGAGCTGATTGCCGACGCCTCGGTGTGCCGGGTGGCCCGGGCCCTGGTCGAAGTGATGTCTGCAGGCGGGGCTTTCCGCCTGGCGGAGTTTATTGGGCGGTTTGAATCGACGGAGTTCGCTCAGCTGATCACCGATCTTCAAGCGGCCGGGGAGCAGATGGAGGATTACGCGGAGGTGCTGAACAGAGCGTTAGCCAGCCTGGAGTCATGCGCTCGGCTCCGGGAGACGCACCGGTTGGCAGAGAGCATCAGGCAAAAGCAGGCTGGCAGGGAAGGCGAGCCGGTTGGCGAGGAAGAAGACGAGCGGTTGCGGGCCCTTGCGGCCGGCATTCGGCAGACGCACTTTTCACCAGCGGGAGCTCGCCGCAAGTTCCTGCTGCAGTGACCAAGAAAGGCACCGTGAGAGTGTGTGGCGCGGGTTGCTGCATCCCGCGTGCTTTGGAGACAACGATGTCGGACACCGATCAGATGATTCTGGATCCCGTGGATCGAGCAACCGAGATCCTGCTCGACCTGGGCCGCAAGCGCAAGTATCTGACCTGGCAGGAACTCAACGAGATTCTGCCCGACGAGGCGATTGCCCCGGACCATCTCGAGACCATCATGCTCAGGCTCGAGCAGAACAAGATCGAGATGGTGGACGAAGTCGAGGCCCAGCGGCTGGGTGGCATTGCCGCGGAGGTTCTGGCCGCCGCCGCCCGGCAGCGGGCGCTCGAAGAGGAGCCCGAGACCGACGAAAGGGAGATTGATGCCGTCCTGCCGCCGCTGCCCGAACCCGAGGATCTTGGGGACACCGACGATGACGGCAAAGTGGAGGCGGTTGAGGCTGACGAGAGCGGCTCGCGGCGGATCGATGACCCGATCCGCATGTACCTGACCCAGATGGGCGAGATTCCGCTGCTCACTCGCAAGGAGGAGATCGACCTGGCCAAGAAGATCGAGCTGACCCGCATGGCCTTCCGCAAGCAGGTCCTCGAGAGCGACTACTGCATCACCCAGGCGGTTGACATTCTTCAGCAGGTTTCGGACGGCCGGCTTCCTTTTGACCGTACGATGAAGATTTCGACGTCCGAAGCGATGGCCAAGAACACGATCACCAAGCTGTTGCCCGAGAACCTAGCCACGGTCCGCAAGCTGATGGAGCACAATACCGGCGACCATCAGCGGCTGCAGACCGTGCGTATGGCGGCGAAGGAGAAGGCGACCGCGATCCAGCAGATGAATGCCCGGCGTCGCAAGATTGCCAAGCTGCTGGAGGAGCTTTCGCTGCGTACCAGCAGGATCATACCCCTGATGCGCAAGCTCGAGTCGGTGCACCGCAAGATGCGTGACCTCGAGCGGCGGGTCGAGGAGGAGAAGAAGCGGGTTGAATCGTCGGACGACGATCTCCAGGCGATGGGTGAGGAACTGGCCGGCATGGAGTCCCTGGTGCTCGAGAGTGGTGGCCAGCTGGGCGAACGGCTCAAGAGGATGAAGCAGGTTTTCTCCGAGTACGAGGATGCCAAGCGGCGTCTGTCGGGCGGCAACCTGCGGCTGGTCGTTTCGATTGCCAAGAAGTACCGCAACCGCGGCCTGAGCTTCCTGGACATCATCCAGGAAGGGAACACTGGGCTGATGCGGGCGGTGGACAAGTACGAATATCGTCGGGGCTACAAGTTCAGCACCTACGCCACCTGGTGGATTCGCCAGGCGATCACGCGGGCGATCGCGGACCATGCTCGCACGATCCGGATTCCGGTGCACATGATCGAGACGATGAGTCGGCTGCGGAACATTGCCAAGCAGCTGCTGCAGGAGCTTGGCCGGGAGCCGACCATCGAGGAGATCGCCAAGAAGGCCAAGATGCCGGTCAGCGAGGCCCGGCGGGTAATGAAGATCAGCCGGCATCCGATTTCGCTCGATCGCCCGGTAGGCGAGAGCGAGGACTCGTATTTTGGCGATTTTATTGAGGACGACAGCACCGAGTCGCCGGTTCAATCGGCCGGCAACGAGATGCTCCGCGACCGGATCGAGGAAGTGCTCAAGACGCTGACCTACCGGGAGCGTGAGATCCTCAAGTTGCGTTACGGGATTGGCGACGGGTACACGTACACGCTGGAGGAGGTCGGCAAGATCTTCAAGGTGACGCGCGAGCGGGTTCGGCAGGTCGAGGCCAAGGCGATCCGCAAGCTTCAGCACCCGGTGCGATCCCGCAAGCTGGAAGGCTTCCTGGACGCCTCCAAGAGCGGGGAGCTTTAACGGACCTCGACCATGCGGCTGACCCGAGAAGTGCGATTCAGCGTCGGTTCCCCGCTGGACCGGCCGATGACCAACAGTTGGGGGGGCTGGCCGAGCGCGGTGGGCATTCAGCCTCACCTGTCTTTGCGGGCCGGGGTCACGGGGGATCCCGATCCGATCACTGGTTACCTGTGCAACATTGCGGTGATCGACGAGATGATTCGTGACCGGGCGATTCCGATGGTGTGCTGTCTGTGGAACGAGCGGCCAGGCGTTACCGGCGAGCAGTTGATCCGGGCGGTAGCCGTCGATCTGCTGAACAGTCCCCCGCCTGGCACGTGGTGGGCCGACTGGCAACTCAACGTCACGCCCTTTCTCTCCTATGGCACGCAGGCGGGAGCGCCGAACATGGTGGACATTCAGCAGAGTTTCGAGTTTTCTGCCGCGCATCGCCTGCACTGTGCGACCATGAGCGACGAGGAGAACCGTCGCGTCTTCGGCAAGTGCAACAACCCCAACGGGCACGGGCACAACTACGGCCTGGAGGTTATGGTCACGGGTGAACCGGACCCGAGCACGGGTGTGCTTTTGCCGATTGAGTCGCTGGAGGACATTGTCAAGCAGCGGGTCATTGACCGGCTGGACCACAAGCACTTGAACCGCGACTGTCCGGAGTTCGCTGCGGTGAATCCCTCGGTGGAGAACATTGCCCGAACGATCTGGGGGTTGCTCGAGGGGCGGATGGGGCCGGCCCGGCTGAAGCGGGTTCGGGTCTGGGAGACGCCGAAGACCTGTGCGGAATACGAGGGTCCTGCAGGCTGAGCGGCGTGGAAGGCTGCGCACGGCCGGTCGATTCACATCTCGTTGAGTGCTTCGCGGAGCTTGACCAAGGCTTCGCGTTCGAGCTGGCGGACGCGTTCGCGGGTCAATCCGACCTTGACGCCGATCTGTTTGAGGGTCATGGGTTCCTGGTTATCGAGGCCGTAGCGGAGCTTCAGGATGGTGGCTTCGCGTTCGTCGATCTTGCTGAGGAGTTTGCTGATGACCTCGGCGTCGGCGTTACTGAAGGCCGAGTCCTGGGGTGAAGGCGTTTTCTGATCGGCGAGCAGTTCGTTGAGGCCGAAGCTGCCGTCGGCGCTGCCCGACTGGGTGGGGGCACTGAACGCCTTGACCGCGCGGCGGATGATTCTCACCTTGCGTTCGGTGAGGTTCATGTGCCTGGCCATCTCCTGCAAGGTTGGCTGTTTGCCGTGTTTCTGCTCGAGTTCGGTGAAGGCTTTCTTCCAGTCGGCGATCATGGCGACCATATAGGCGGGGATGTGTACCGGCTGAACCGAGTTGATCAAGGCCCGCTTGATGGCCTGCTTGATCCACCAGGAGGCGTAGGTGCTGAACCGTGTCTCCATGGTGGGATCGTAGCCTTCGACACCGCGGAGGAGGCCGATGTTGCCTTCCTCGATGAGATCCGCCAGCGCCAGCCCGCGGTTGAGGTAGTTTTTGGCGATATTGACCACGAGGCGCAGGTTGGAGAGGATCATGCGATCGCGAGCCCGAGCGGCGGTGAGTTCGGCCTCTTCCTTCTGCTTGAGTGTGATCTCGTGCTGCTGGAAGAGGGCAGGCACTTTGAGGGCGTACTGGATCGCCCGCCCCAACTCCTGCTCCTCCTGGGCAGTCAGGAGCGGGGCTTCGTCGATCTGCTTGAGATAGTGCTGCAATCCACTTTCGATTGCGATGGCAGCGGCCTCCTATGCGTCGTGGCCCACGTCGTAGGGCGTGGGCCCGGTCAACTGACGGCGAACGAGGGCCACCGGCCCTCGGCGACGATCAGGACTCGACATCCTTGTTCGGGTTCTCTTCCGGCGTACGGAACGGGAAATTGGTGATCACATCGGTCGAGGCCTGACCCGGGCCATGCAGGCCGCCTCGGCGGAGCTTGGGTTCGCCGGAGCGCGAGGTGCCTTCCTCGGTCGCCCACTCGGCTCGCTTCTTGCTTAGTCCGATCTTGCGTTCCTGCGGATCGACGCGCAGGATTTTGACCTCGATTTCCGCTCCGACCTTGACCTCGTCGTGGGGATCCTCGACCTTGTGGTCGGCCAGCTCGCTCACGTGCAGCAGCCCCTCGAGGTCTGTCTCCAGCTCGACGAAGACGCCGAAGTTGGTGATCTTGGTGACCTTGCCCTTGACGATCTGGCCGGGGATATAGGTCTTGGGGATGGCCTGGATCCACGGATCCTCGCTGAGCTGCTTGGTACCGAGGGCGACGCGCATCTTCTCCTGGTCCACGCTGAGCACGACGCAGCGGACGGTATCGCCTTTCTTGAGCACCTCCGACGGGTGGCTGATCTTCTTGGTCCAGCTCATATCCGAGACGTGCAGGAGGCCGTCGATGCCCTCCTCGATCTCGATGAAGGCTCCGTAGTTAGCCAGGTTCCGCACCTTGCCCTCGATGATGGTGTTCGGCGGGTACTTCTGGGCGACGCTGGTCCAGGGGTTGGACTCGATCTGCTTCATGCCCAGGCTGATTTCCTGCTTGTCCTTGTTGATCTCGAGCACGACGACCTCGACCTCATCGCCGAGGTTGACGATCTCGGACGGGTGATTGATTCTCCGCGTCCAGCTCATCTCGGAGATGTGGACCAAGCCCTCGACGCCGGGCTCGAGTTTCACGAAAGCGCCGTAATTGGTGATGTTGACCACCTCGCCCTTATGCCGCGAAAGCACCGGGTAGCGGGTCTCGATGTTCTCCCAAGGGTTGGGTGTCAGCTGCTTGAGGCCCAGGGCGATCTTCTCCTTCTCGCGATCGACATTCAGGACCTTGATCTCGACTTCCTGGTCGATCCGGAGCAAGTCGGATGGATGGTTGACCCGGTCCCAGCTCATGTCGGTGATGTGCAGCAGGCCGTCGATGCCGCCCAGATCGACGAAGGCCCCGAAGTCGGCCAGGTTTTTGACGATACCCTTGCGCACGTCGCCGATCTTGATGTCATTGAGCACGCGTTCCTTGGCGGTCTGGCGTTGCTCCTCGATGAATTTGCGGCGGCTGATGACGATGTTGCGGCGTTCGGTGTCGATCTTGAGGATTTTGGCGTCGATTTCGCGGCCGATGAACTCCCCGATGTCGCCTGGGCGGCGAATATCGACCTGTGAAGCGGGCAGGAACACGGGCACGCCGATGTCGACGAGCAGGCCGCCCTTGATCTTGCGCATGACCCGGCCGCGGACGTCATCGCCTTCGTGGGCGGTCTCGACGAGGCGCTGCCAGTTGAGCAGCCGGTCGGCCTTGCGTTTGCTGATGACCACCAAGCCGCTGTCGGACTCGACGCTTTCGAGCCAGACATCCACGGTATCGCCGATATCGATGGCCGACTTATCGTCCCACTCGCTGGCGGGTACCAGGCCCTCGCTCTTGAGGCCGACATCGATGATGACGTCGTCGCCGACCAAGCCGGCGATGCGGCCCTTGAGCAGCGTACCGGGCTGGAAGCTGCCCACAGTCGCGTCGATGACTGAGGCGATGGCCTCCTGGTCCGGCTCGCCGGAACCGAGGGCATCGATCATCTGCTGTTCAATGCTGTTGTCCAGTTCGAGACTATGGATCAGGTTATAATCGACCATTCGTAGACCTTTGTGCCTTTGCTCTCACTTTGCTCGATCCCGGGAGAGGAGAGTCATCTCACGACGTTGCGACTTGATGGGGAGGGCAGCCGCGACGGGGAAAAGAGACGTCGGCCACGCGGCGCGAACCTCTCGCGCCTGCTCCATCCGTGCCGAGCCTAGGCAGTATAGACGAATTGGCGGGCGGTTGCCAGCCCCGGGGCTGGCCCGGGTGCGGCGGCGGGCGGAATCGCCGTAACTCATTATTTAAAAACAGGATACGACCGCGTGACCGGGCGTCTGGTCGGCGGGACAAGGGGGCCTGTGGGCCGCGCGGACCTGGACGGATCTGGTGTTCCGTCGGGGTGTCAGGGGCTGCCGGCCAGGCATCTGACCAGCAGTTGTCGTTGCCTCGGGCCGTCGAACTCGCAGAAGTAGATGCCCTGCCAGGTTCCCAGAATGAGGCGTCCGCCCTCGACCAGGACGGTCTGGGACATGCCGATGAGCGAGCACTTGAGGTGGGCGTTGCTGTTTCCCTCGCTGTGGCGGAAGCCGCTGTCGTCGCGGGGGATGAGTTGATCCAGCTTCCAGAGGATATCGTGAACCACGTCCGGGTCGGCGTTCTCCTGGATGGTCACGCCGGCCGTCGTATGGGGCACGTAGCAGACAGCACAGCCGTCAACCAGGCCGGTTTCTCGAACTGCGGCTTGCACCTTGTCGGTCACGTCGATCATCTGACATTGCGAGTCGGTGCGTACATTGAGTGTCTTGATCATGGCCATTCTCCCGTTTGCGGGTCATGTCGGCGTGATTCTATAATCGTCCCTGTCTGATGGCTCGTGATACACGGGATCCGGCATCGAGGTCAAATGTCGCATAGCCGTGGCAGGGTGGTCGTCGCGATGAGCGGCGGCGTGGACTCGAGTGTGGCCGCGTGCCTGCTGCGTGAGCAGGGGTACGAGGTCACGGGTCTGTTCATGCGTACCGGGGTGCAGGCCCCCACCCCCGCGGACGGCGAGGCTGGCGGTGTGAGCGAGGTCTCTGCGGCCAATCCTGACATCCGCCACTGGAGTTGCTGCAGTGCCGCTGACGCGGCGGACGCCCGGGCAGTGGCCGGCATGCTGGGCATCCCGTTCTTTGCCCTGGACTTCAAGCCGGCCTTTGACCGGATCATCGATTACTTTGTTGAGGAGTACGTTCGTGGCCGGACCCCGAATCCGTGTGTGATGTGCAACGAGCAGCTCAAGTTCGGTCGGCTGGCGGACTACGGCCGGGCGGCGGGGGCGGATTGGGTGGCCACCGGGCACTATGCCAGGATAGTCGCCGTCGGTGAAGGGTATCGATTGTGCCGGGGGGTCGACCCGACGAAGGATCAGTCGTACGTGTTGTTTGGGATCGACCGGGGCATGCTGGCCCGGGCGCTGTTTCCGATCGGCGGTCTGAGCAAGGATCAGGTCCGCAGCGAGGCCCGGCGGTTTGGGCTCAAGATCAGCGAGAAGCACGAATCTCAGGATATCTGCTTCGTACCGGACCGGGACTATGCCCGGCTGGTTCGTGAGCGGCGGCCGGAGGTGTTTCGCGAAGGACCGATTGTGGACCGATCGGGTCACGAGGTGGGCCGGCACGAGGGGGTGGTGAACTTCACCATTGGTCAGCGGCGCGGACTGGGGGTGGCTGCCGGACATCCCATTTACGTGACGCGTATCGACGTGGCGCGCAACACGGTGTTTGTTGGAGGGAAGGAGGATCTGGCCCGCGATGTGCTGGAGGCCAATCGTGTTCACTGGCTGACTGATCCGCCGGCCGGGGCATTCCGCGCCGAAGTTCAGATCCGCTACAGCCATCGCGCAGCACCGGCGACTGTGGAACTGCTGCCCGGCGAGCGGTTCCGGGCCCGATTCGATGCCGGACAGATCGCGATCACGCCTGGGCAGGCTGCCGTGCTTTACGAAGGCGACGCTGTTCTTGGCGGCGGGTGGATTGAGTGAGCGCCAGAACACCGAAAGTCGAGCACCAAGACGGAGCCCCGGCGAATCGGGGCGATCCCGTGATTCTCGTCTTTCACCAGGGAGCGATCGGCGACTTTCTGTTGACGCTTCCGGTCATCCAAGCTGCGAGAGAGGCGGCCGGGGCTGCACGTGTCGAAGTGGTCGCTTCGGCGAGCTCGGCCCGGGTTGCGGCCGGGCGAAGCGTTGTCGATACCTGGACTTCGCCCGAGCAGGTGGGCCTCCACACGCTCTTTGGAGAGGGCAGCGATCTGGACGAGGGCCTCGTTCGGCGACTGGAGCAGGCGTCGCTGGTATTGAGCTTCCTCGGCGGACCGGCGGAGGCGTCTCACCACCGCCTTTGTGCGGCGACGCCCGGACGCGTCGTGTCGGTCGATCCTCGTCCGAACCAGGAGACCCTGGCGGCCGGGCGGCACATCACCGCCCAGTGGGTAGCGGCCGTTCGAGCCCAGGCTCTGGCGATCGGCAGCGCGAAGCCGACGTTCATCCGGATGGAGAAGACGCCGGCAGGGTCATCACCAGACAGCCCGGTTATTGGGGACACTGGCGAGAGCTCAGCGGCGCGGGTTGTCATTCATCCCGGCAGCGGTGGTCGAGGCAAGTGTTGGCCGGTCGAACGATTCATGGTGATGGCGGACGAGATGGACGGCGTGGCGATCGCCTGGATGCTTGGGCCGGCGGAATGCGAGGCAGGTGACGATCGCTTTGCCGGTCTGCGCGATCGAATCCAGCGGCGTGGCGAGAAGTTGATCATCGAGGCGGATCTTCTCGTGGCAGCCCGGGAGATCGCCGAGGCCGACCTGTTTGCAGGCAACGACAGCGGCATGACGCATCTGGCGGCGGCCCTCGGCGTGCGTACGCTGGCCGTTTTCACGACCACTGATCCGCGCGTGTGGCGACCGCTGGGGGATCACGTGACCGTTCTGGCGTCAAGGTGATGTCTCGAGGCCGACCGCTGCGACCTGTTCATAGCAGTCGTCGAAGCGCGGCCAGGAGGCGGTCGATCATCTCTTGGGTGTGGCCGGCACAAACCGCGATTCGCATGTGGCCCTCCGGGCCGACGCCGGCATAGTTTCGCGTATGGGGTACGAGGAAGCCTCGCTCCTTGAGTGCCTCGTGCAGTTGCCGCATGCGCTCACCGGTGCCGCATCGAGCGGAGACGATAGGAGCGGGACTATCGGCCACAGCGATCCCGAGGTCGCGCAGGCCCCGGCGAAGGTGGAGCACGTTCCGGAGAAGCCGGGCACGTATTTCCGGCTTGGCCATGACGATCTCAAGGGCTCTCGCGCTCGCGGCGGCGGCGGCCGTCGGCGGGGCGCTGGCCCCGTCAAACAGATGGGAAGCCGAACGCAGGCGATCGATGAAGGCGGTTGTTCCGGGGATGATTCCACCGAAGCCGCCGAGGGCCTTGCTGAGGGTGCCGCAGAAGCACAGTCGGGTGGAGTTCGCGGGGCATTCACTCGCGTCGGCGTTGACCCAGTCGGACCAGAGGCCCAGGTGGTCCAGTGTTCCTCGCCCGTTTTCGCCGACGGTTCCGACGCCGTGGGCATCGTCGAGCAGGATGGTCGCCCCCGGCCGGGCCCGGAGCACTGTCAGGTACGCATCGACGGGGGCGATCTCTCCGGTGGATGAGAAGACGCCGTCGGTCAGCACGAGGGGCCGTGTGGACACGGGCACGTGTTCGCGAAGGGCGGCGGCCAAGCCGTCCGGGTCGCAGTGGGGAAAGCGGTGAATCGGACGACCCGGCAGCGGGGCCGCTTCCATGACGCTGAAGTGGCAATGTTCGTCGGCCAGGATGAGATCGAACGTGTCGCCGAGGGCGTGGATGAGCGTGGTGGTACCGAAGTAGCCGGACGGGAAGTAGAAGGCGCCGGCCGTGCCGAAGTAGGCGGCGGCCAACCGCTCCGCCTCGAGCGTGACGGGGTTGTTGCCGAAGCCGCGCCGGGAGGTCGCGGTGTGAATGCCGTACTTGCGGATTGCCGCACAGGCCGCCTCTATGATGTCCGGGTGGCCGTGCAGGCCGAGGTAGCTTGTACCTCCGAAGTAAACGTACCGCCGGCCGTCGATGACGGTCTCAGGGCCGGGCGGCGATTCCATGATACGCTGGGGAGTGAGCGGTTCGTTCACGGAAGATCCTGTCTCGACTCTGGGTCTCGGAGGGAGCTCCCCCTCCTGCAACACATCCGGCGGGGAGGGACGCTCTCAAAGACCGAGCTTATACCACTTCGGGCAGCACTGCGGCAAACGCTTTCGCGGGGTCTGGTTTCTCAGCACACAGGATCGTTGCCGACCTTTCAGGCACCCCCTGAAAATGCGGAGGGTATTCGACGGCTCTTATCCAGCCTTCTTGGGAAACCGATCGCCGTAGAGCATATCCGGGCGCGGCGAAACGAGCCTGCCGTCGCGAACGAAGGCGGGACCGCGCTCGGCCAGATGCCTGACCAAGCGGGCGCGCCAGGTCTCAAGCCGTTCGCGGTGGCCAGCGTCGCCGGCGAGATCGTGCAGTTCGCCGGGGTCCGACTGCAGATCGAACAACTGCTCCTTGCCGCTGTGGGAGAAGAAAATGTACTTCGTCCGCCCGTCGGTCAGAGCGTTCCAGTGTTCCGTGCCCTTGTAGCAGCGGCTATGCTCCAAGTCGATGAAGGGCCGCCAGCCGGCCGCGTTGCCGCGGACGAGTTCCAGCAGGCTCTTGCCGTCGAAAGCGTCCGCAGGTGCGGCCACGCCTGCGGCGTCGAGGAACGTCGGCAGTATATCGCGGAGCTCGACGGGCTGAGCCAGCACCTGCCCGCGCTCGGCCGCCATGCTCACAGGCCAGCGGATGAGCATCGGAATACGAACCGAGGATTCGTAGGCGTACGTCTTTCGCCACAGATGGTGGTCGCCGAGCATATCGCCGTGGTCGGCGGTAAAGAGGATGAGCGTATTGTCGAGCAGTTTGCGTTCGCGCAACGCCGCCAGGATGCGGCCGATCTGCTCATCGACGAATGTGACCGACCCGTAGTAGGCCCGGCGAGACTGGCGAACCTGCTCGGGGCCGAGATCGCCCCGCCAGCGATTGTAGTCTGGCGGATCGAGCGGGACGTCGTTGCCGCTCGCCCAGCCGCCGAGGTGAGCGGCCGGGACTTGGGTATCTACGTACATCTTCATGAACCGCTCGGGCGGATCGTAAGGGCTGTGCGGGCGGGCGAAGGAGACCTTCAAGAAGAAGGGCGAAGCTCCGCTGTAGTTCTGGACGAATCGCACGGCTACGTCCGTCGTCCAGCGGGTTGGGTGCAGTTCCTCCGGCAAGGCGTAGGTCTTGGCCCGGTAGTCGTTCCAGCCAATGCCGGTGGCGTCCGGGTCGAGGGTCGGAGCCAGCGAGCGAAACCAGCAGCGGTAGTCGCTGACGAAGTCCGCTGTCTGGATGCGGCCGGACTCGTCCAGGATCGTCCTATCGAAGCCGTGAAGGTTGCGCTGCGGGTAGTAGTGCATCTTGCCGACGCCGATTGCGTAGTAGCCCGCCCCGTGGAGCAATGCGGGCAGCTCACGCTCGTAGTGTTCGGCCATCCGCCCCATGCCGAGCATGCCATGATGCCACGGTGACAGACCGGTGAGCAGACCGCTGCGAGCCGGTGTGCAGGATGGTGTGGAGGTGTACGCACAGCGAAAGCGCGCCCCATCGGCCGCGAGGCCATCGAGGTTGGGCGTGCGAATCGCGTTGTTTCCGTCGCTGCCCAGACAGTCGGCGCGGAACTGGTCGGCCATGAGAAGGACGATGTTCGGCCGAGCAGCAGGTCCGGTATCGGCGGCGAACGAACCGATGGCCGCTGCCGAGATGACCAATGTGGCAACCAGGACAGGATAAGACAATCGGAATGTGTGCCTCACGGATTGATCCTCAACTCGCAACTCCCACGTTTTGGCGAGCGGACGCATTTCCGACACAGCGATTGACGCGGGGTATCATGTTCCTCTTGAACTGCTATCCGCCGCCGATGCGTATCAGTGAATGGCTGGCGTCCATCGTACATGGTACTCGTGCCTCATGCTGGCACGAAAGGAGAGCTGGACCGCAGGAGCCCAATGGCACGGTCAGGCTGTGCCATCGGGATCGGCATGGTTGTTCGCCCCGCTGAGGCACCGCTGGAACGGGCCACAATCGGTCTGGTCCACGTCGCCATCCGTATCCGCATCGAACAACCGACGGCTCATTGAACCGTCCTGGAGCGTCCTCGGGCCCGCAACGCAATGCCGCAATACCATGAAGCTGTCCAAACCAACATCACCGTCGTGATCATAGCCGAAACGAGCGGACGCAGTAACCATAGTGGTCGCTTGGAGGGCGGAAGGGATCAGCGACTTAGACGGCCAAGGTTTAAAGAGACTTGCCCACGATGGCGGACTGGGCCGGCAAGGTGGCCAGGACCCGGATTGCACCGGCGGTCGTGTCCGGACCGGGAGTATCTGTCGGATCGACGAAGACGGCGATCGCCCTGACCGTCCGGCGTCTGGTGTCCGCGGACCTGGGCCGAGGCATGCTCGGGCGATGGCGACCGCCAGGTCTGGCGGGCTTCTCTATGTCCTTTTGCGGCAATGGGCTAACGCCGCCCATGGTCAACTCGCGGCCCGAACTTCAAGTTCGCCGGACGTGGGAGAAGAATGCTCGCCCGGACCGATCGGTCCTGACGCCGGCTTGACAGCTTTGTCGGGCTTTGTTAGCGTGGATAGTGGAGGGGCATCATTCGCCTATGGGCGCATTTCAGGACCTTGTTGCAGCCTGCTGACGGGGAGCGACATGGTGTAGGGCTCTCCAGACCAGGCGAAGTGTGGAAGGAAGTCAATTCACCGCTTTTGAAGGGAGGAGAGGATGAGACAGATTCACTTGGTGACGGCGGTCATCGCCGGGCTTGCCGTCAGCGCTTCCGCGTACGGTCAGCTGACCTACACGTTTGAGAATGATGAAGAGGGTTTCCAGAACGTCGCCTGGTCTCCCGCGGCCCCGGGTGACTGGTCGGGGACACCCACGGTCCAGCAGACGCATACGGCCGGGGGCTGGCAGATGATGATGACGAAGGAGTTCTCTTGGGCACCTGGGGGCGGAAACGACAACCAGCAGCTGGAGATGCAGAGGCTGGCGAACCTCGGGACCGCCCGGATCTCCTTCGACGCCATGGTTGATGGCGCCAGCTTCCCAGCGGGAGTCCAGACGTGGTTTCAGTTGAACATTGTGGGCAACAGCGCCGGCACCACAGGCTGGACCCAGACGGACAACATCTTCACCGTCTCCGGGTGGCATCCCGCCGACGACGCCGCATTCCTGACCATGCACTTTGACTATCCCTTCAGTCAGCTTGGCTGGGAACCTGGCGACGAGTGGTTCCAGTTCTGGACAGGCGCCAATTCCGACGCCGCGGTGCCTGTCAACTTCTACCTGGACAACGTGATCATAACGCCCGAGCCGGCCAGCGGCTTGATCGCCCTGGCTGGTCTGCTTCTTATTCGCCGCCGGCGTCCCGCCTGAGGGCAGGTCGAGCGTTGGCCGGGCGGCTTCGCCCACGGCCCTGGTATTCGACGGTCCGGCCGGCATGGTGATCGAGTTGGGTTCTCGGTCGTCGTGTGGGCCGGCCCCCTGTTTGCGGGGAGGGTTTTCCGATGAGCCGCTGCATGGGTGGGGCGTGAAGAACGCCCTCGCGGAGCAGGCTCATCGTTTCCGCCTGATGGCTACGACCCATCCGGTGTAGTGCATGTCATGTCGTCGCGGACACGCATGGCTTCGCAGCGTGGCGGCGCGTGTTGGCCGCATGGGGGCGCGCTCTGAGCATCGCAAGTCACCGACGGCTCAGTCGCCCGGGCGCGGGCCATGGTCTTACCTGAATGGAGGTGCTGGAATGTGGTCGCGGAACAAGATCGCCGGCCCGTGGGCGGTGCTGCTGCTTGGTCTGATGGTGCCCGCCGCGTTCGGGCAGATCGTCAACACATTTGACACCGCGGACGAAGTGCCCGGTTCGTGGTCCAAGGTCTGGGGTGACGCCAGCGTGCTCATGGACCTGCTCACCTTTGACGCCACCGCAGATGCCGCCGGCTCCGCTACCAGTGGGGCCATGAAGATCGTCTATCACTTCACCGACGCAACCGCCAACCGCCGTATCGCGATCGCCCGACCGACGCCGTTCGGCGACATGCTCAATGTCGCCACTCTGGATATGGACATCTACGTCACTTCGACTTCGGCCACGAGAAGCACTGGTGATCACGGTTACTTGACCATCGGCTACTTCTACGGCAGTGTTGCGCAATCGCAATGGATGGGGCAGGCAGCCACAGCCCGATCCCTGGGCGGCGGCGTCAATGGCTTCAATGACGACCAGTGGTTTCACGTCAGCATCCCCATGGCCTCTTTCAAGAACTACGCCGGC
Organism: Phycisphaerae bacterium; assembly: GCA_018003015.1. Classification (NCBI taxonomy): domain Bacteria; kingdom Pseudomonadati; phylum Planctomycetota; class Phycisphaerae; species Phycisphaerae bacterium. The sequence goes on from JAGNEZ010000051.1 coordinate 44,542, forward strand.
AACCCCAGTTCGGCTTCGAACGTTCAGGGAGTCGGTTTCGAATTGCTCGGCAAGATGGCCGGCGACGTCACCTTCTGGGTTGACAACATCAAGTTTGTTCCCAAGGAGCCGCCGCCCCCGCCGGCGACCGAGCCGCTGACCATCAACAAGTTCAACGACCCGGCCGAGGCGGATCAGTGGGTGGCCGGCGAAAACATGGGCGGCGAGCTGGTTTCCAAAACCGTGGAAGGTGGGGAGATGAAGGTGGTGGTCAACTATGCCGGCGACGCCACCGACTGCGACGCCTGCGCGGGTACCGAGCACCAGGATGTATGCACCAACCCGGAAGACCCGGCCGACAGGGGCTGCAACAACTTCTGGATCACCAAGGATTTCGCCCTGAGTGGCACTCCGCCGGTAGGCCTAGACCTTCGCGGATATGGCTCGTTCGAGATTGACATGCGCGTCGATTTCGGCGCCCAGAACGAGGGCACCAGTGCCTACGTCGAGTTCGGACCCATCTACGGCCCGGATCTGACATGGGTGCGTTCCGGTGGTACGCGCATGAGCGGAGCCGGGACGTACCACGTTTCCATGCCCATGAGCAACTTCTCCTCCCTGAATCTCAAGGACGTGCGTGCCTGGAGGATCCAGTTCTGGGGCAATGATCCCCGTTGGGACACCGTCGCCCGGGTGACCGGCCCGGTCACCATTTGGATCGACAACATCGTGCTGGCCACGCCGCCCATAGCGCCCCAGGGTTTTCACGTGTGGAGCGAGTTCGACACGGCCGACGGTATCGCCGATTGGTGCCCCACCGGAGGCGATACATGCAACGCCACCGCCAACGCGGTTCCGAGCCACGTGGAGTGGGACGGCACAGTGGATTACGCCGACAACCCCGCTTCCGGCTCCATGAAAGTCACGGTCACATGGGACAAGAACCTCACCCGCGACCAGAACCGACTCACCTTCCAGCGGGATGTCTCCACCGGCTCACCCCTTGGCATCGATTTGCGGGACTACAGCTGGATTATCGCCCGCGTGAAGTTTGACCCCGCCTCCCCCAAGACCACCTACGGCGCCCACGCCCAAGGCGGAATCGTGTTCCGCAACATGGGCACGACCTGGGAGTATGTCCCCGGCTGGACAAACTTCCTCTCCAGCGGGGTGGGCGTGAATGACCGGGGCTGGCACGTCGTTGACGCGTTCCTGCCGTCCTCCAGCGTTCCGGCGCGGGATCAACTTACCCAGGTCCTTCTCGACTTCATGGTGGACGATGCGACCAGCTACACGAACGGCGACTGGAGCGGGACGGCCACTTTCTGGATTGACCACATCATGGTCGGCCGGCCCCAGACGTGCCAGGATCCCGACAATTGCGAGATCTGCAACAACCTCCTGGACGAAAACGGAGACCAGTTGATCGACTGTGAGGATCCCGACTGCCAGGGCGTGGCGTCCTGCCCGGTGGAAACGGACTGCACCAACTTCATGGATGATGACGGCGACGGGCTGGCCGACTGTGCCGACCCGGACTGCGGCCAAGACCCCAACTGCAAGGCCAACGTCCCCTTCGCCGACGTGGATGGCGATGGCGACGTGGATCAACAGGACTTCGGCTTCTTCCAGGTCTGCTTCAGCGGTCCCTTCGAGCGATACCGGATCGGCTGCGGATTCCTGGATCGCAACCACAATCTCGCCGTCGATGCAGAAGACTTCTGGGAGTTCCAGGCCTGCTTTAGTGGTCCGTCCATCAAGGCGACCCAGGCCAGCAACCCTGATTGCGAGGGCTTGACCCAATGAGCTGATGAGCACCGGCGGGATTCTCGCAATCTCAAACGCTGCGAGTCCGACCGATCAGGCCCGCGTCTGATGATGTGGTCCATAGGTGAGCTTGTCTTCCCGAGCCGAATTGGCGCAGCCACCGCGGCACTTTCCAAACTTCCTGGTCACGCCACATCGAAGGCGCGTCGATCGGCGGCCGACTCACTTGGCGGGTTGGGAAGTCAGCGAACGGTAGTATGCTTCCATCAGCAGTTCGTACTTGGGCAAGACGCGCTGGCGACCGACTTCCATGAGGTCGCGAGTCGTGTCGGGGGATCGCCGCGTTGAGGCATTGAGGCTCCTGGCCCCGGGCGCGGTCGGACTGCCGGCACGGAGAACCGCGCGATCGCCGGGAGGCTTCTCCTCGCGGAAGACTTGCGTGGTTGGGACAGAGGTGCGGTCGGCCCGGGGTGGCTGGGCTGACGGCTTGGCGCGCTTGTACGCATCGACGAACTGTTGGGCCTGGGGGATGGTCCAGCCGAGATCGGCCAGGAGCTTCTCATCGACATCACCGCGACGCAGCGAGCGTTCGAGGGCGTCAACCGCCTGCTCGATGCGTCCGGTGGAGGGAAGTCTGGGGCTAGGCTTGTCGGGCGACTCAAGGGGCTCGACGGAACCGCTGGGCTGGGTCGATGGGGTGCTCGACCGTTCGACGCCGTAGCTGGAGTCCTGCGAGCCGCCGCTGCCCACAATCCCGCTCCCGCTGCCCTGCCCTGAACCCTTGCCTGAACCTTGCCCCTGTCCTTGTCCTTGGCCTTGCCCCGAACCTTGACCCTGCCCCGAACCCTGCCCTGATCCTTGTCCCTGCCCTTGGCCTTGGCCGCTGCCCTGTCCTGAGCCCTTGCCCGAACCCTGCCCTGATCCTTGTC
>JAGNEZ010000052.1 GCA_018003015.1 Phycisphaerae bacterium
GACCATGCCCCAGCGGCTGCGATACCTCGAAGAGGCTGCGCAAATGTAGTGAAGACTTTCAGAAGGAAACGGCCTTGGCGCTATCGCCAGGACCACTGACGCTGCCAAACTCAGTAACTTGGGCTAGAGCGTCCATTCCGGGCGGTACTCGCGGTGCAGCAGGGCATCGGCCTTGGGGGAGTTGACGATCTTGCCCGCCACCGGGTCGTACTCGATCGGCTCACCGACGAGGAGGGTGATCCCGCCGAGCAGGGCGATCTCGGTCAGCGGGCCGCCGATGTCGAACGGAGAGAACGTCCCGGGGCCGCCCTTGCAGGCCTTGATCCATTCGGCGTGGTGGCCGGGCGACCGTGGCAGGGTTTTGGGCGGGCCCTTGAAGCCGGCGTATCTCTTCTCCGGGAGAAGCTTGTACCGGGTGTTCCACGGGCAATCCGAGAAGACCGTGCCCTTCGCCCCGACCAGGGCGCAGCCGTGCTCGGTCACGGCGTGTTCGGGCAAGGCCTCGCCGGGTGGCCGAGGCCCGCCGTTGTACCAGGTCATCTTGGCCGGTGGCAGGTTGCCGCGGGCCGGAAACTGGTAACGGGCCTTCGCCCACTTCGGGTAGGTCTCCGGATTGATTTCCGAGGCCTCACCCTCGACGCGGATGACGCCGGCCGACGTGCCGGGCGCGGGCTGCCACAAGAGACCCAACTGGAGCCCCCGGAAGGCGAGGTTCACCGTGTGGCACCAGAAGTCGCCCATGGTGCCGGTGCCAAACGCTCGCCAGTCCCGCCATTTGCCGCGAACGTACTGCGGATGATACGGTCGGACCGGGGCCGGCCCCAGCCAGAGATCCCAGTCCAGACCCGCCGGGACCGGCGGTTTGTCCTTGGGGCGGTTTCGGGGTCCGTTGCCGCCGTTGAACCAGACATGCGCTTCCTGGATCGTGCCGACCGCGCCGCCGGTGGCGAGTTCCACCGCTCGGCGAAGACCCTCGCTGGCCGAGCCCTGGTTGCCCATCTGGGTGACGACCTTGTACTTCGCCGCCGTCTCGCGCATGACCCGGGCCTCGCCCACGGTCCGGGTGAGCGGCTTTTCGCAATAGACGTGCTTGCCGCGTTTCATGGCCGCGACCGCGATCACCGCGTGGGTGTGGTCGGGCGTGCTGACCACCACCGCGTCGATCGCCTTGTCCATCTTGTCGAGCATCTTGCGGAAATCGACGAACGGCTTGGCCTTGTCGAACTGCTTGAACGATTTCTCGGCGTAGGGTGTGTCCACGTCGCAGATCGCCACGACGTTTTCCGAGGCGACGTTGCCAGCGTTCGACGCCCCCTGGCCGCCCGCGCCGACCAAGGCGAGATCGAGCTTCTCGTTGGCGGCAAAGCCGATGACGGTGTGCCGGGGGAGGAGCAGAACCCCTACTCCACTGGCCGCGGCGGTCTTGAGAAACCTCCTGCGATTCGATCGGATGGTCATACGTAGCGTACCTCCCGGACGGGTGGGCCTGATGACTCCTGATTTCAAACCACAACCCCCGTCGAGAATACCGCCGCCGGTCGGCAACCTGCTAGCGGCCCGCGCCATCCTTGGCATCAGCCTCGAGCGGGATGGTGTCGATCTGCTTGTCCGGCATGGGGGGCATGTCGAGCTGGCTGGCCACCATGCCGGTGTTCAATCGAATGGAGGAGAAGCTGGCGATGATCTCCTTCTCTTCCTCCTTCTCAACCGTCTGGACGCGTATCGGCAGATCCAGCGCCCTGTCGATATAGAGATGAACCGTGGCGTACTTCTTGGCCAGGTCCGTGTTGGGCAGCGGTGTGCAGGCCAGGTGGTCGGTCTGGGGAGGATCCTTGGGCCCCGGCCGTGCCAGGGCTACGCTGAAGAGCTTGAGGATGTCGGCTTTCTTCTGCCCGAAGGGAAGCGGGAACGGGCCGCGGCCCAGCTTGAAGACTTCCAGGGCCTCGCCCGGCCGGACCATCTGTCGCTTGGTGATCACGTTGCTGTCATCGCGGGTTTCGATGTACCACTGGCCGTCGAAGACGTGCCACTGCTTCTTCTTCTTGACGACCTTGTCCTGCTTGTGCTCGTCGAAGCGAATGAAGAACCGGGGGTTGGGTTTGGCCTGTTTGAAGCGCAAGATGCCCTTGTACTCCTGGGTCTCGTCCAGGGCCGGATCAATCTTGGTGAACTCGATGACCGCTTCGATGCTGTCCACGGTATCGCCCTTGCGTTCCAGGCGGTCGAGGATTCTGTCGATGGCCGGATCGATCCTTCCGGCCGGCGCGGAGGAGGGGCCGGGCGCGGATTCGGGCGGCTTCGAGGCCGGCTCGGCGGCGGAAGCAACGGCCATGGCCAAGCCGCAGGCAGCGGCCAGCAGGGTAGCCGAGGCGAGTATCGATCGGGCGATCCTGTTCACAGGTCCTCCTCGTGGAAAGCACGGCGGTCCGGTTTCGGCTTGCCTCAAAGGCGGTTATTCTACTGATGCCCTGGAGCGGGGACAAGGCGATCAGCTCGACGGCGGGAGGCGGGTCATCGGAGTGTGGACGGCACATCTGGAAGCCCTTGAACGCCTGGCCGGCGGGGTCGGCGAGTTCGAACCCGGTACCGTGGCCCTGGTCGGCGCTGGACCGGGCGACAGCGCCCTGATCTCGGTGCGAGGGGCGGTGCGGCTGAGTCAGGCCGATGTCATCCTCCATGACCTGCTGGTCGGACCGGAGTTGCTGGATATCACCCGGCCGGACGCGGAACGAGTCTTTGTGGGCAAGTGGCGGGGTCAGCATGCCTGGTCGCAGGACGAGATCAATGCCGCCCTGATCCGTCACGCCCGGGCCGGCAAACGCGTGGTCCGCCTCAAAGGCGGCGACCCCTTCGTGTTTGGCCGGGGAGGTGAGGAGTGCCTGCGGCTCGCCGAGGCCGGCATTCGATACGAGGTCGTTCCGGGAATCACCGCCGCGTCCGGGGCACCGGCGACCGCCGGTATCCCGCTCACCCACCGGGGACTGAGCCGGTCGCTGGCCCTGGTCACCGGCCATGCCGAGCCGGATGACCCCCATCCGCCCGACTATGCCGCTCTGGCCCGGATGGAGACCGTGGTTTTCTACATGGGTCTCAAAAACATCGAGGAGAATTGTCAGGGACTGATCGAGGCGGGCCTGTCCGCCAGCACTCCGGCCGCGGTCATTCACTGGGGCACACGGCCTCAGCAGCGCACCGTCGTCGGCACGCTCGGGGATATCGCCGATCGGGCCGAGGAGATCGACGAGCTGGGTTCGCCAGCCATGGTGGTCATCGGCCAGACGGTGCGGCTGCGCGAGAGCATCGAATGGTTTGAGCGTCGCCCCTTGTTCGGCAAGACGGTCGTGGTCACTCGGGCCCCCGACCAGGCCGGCACCCTGGCCGGGGCCCTGGCCGCCGCGGGAGCCGAAGTCATCGAAGCCCCGACGATCGAGATCGCCGAGCTGGATGACTACTGGTCGGTGGATCAGGCCCTGCGGTCGATCGCCCAGTACTCCTGGCTGGTGGTAACCAGCGTCAATGGGGTCGATGCCCTGTGGGATCGTCTCGAAGCCGTGGGCGGTGATACTCGGGCCCTCGGCGGCGTTCGGGTCGCCGCGGTGGGGGCAGCCACCGCCGGGAGGCTGCTGGAGCGGGGGCTTCGCGCCGATCTCGTTCCGGGCGAAGCGGTGGGCGACGTCCTCGCGGAGACTCTGGCCCAGCGTGGGGTGCGCGGCCAGCGGGTGCTTCTACTGCGGGCCGATCTCGGCCGGCCACAGCTGCCCCAGGCCCTCCGGGAGGCGGGAGCGGTCTGCGATGACTTGCCCATCTACCGGACGGCCTGTCCCGAATCCCTGCCCGGCAGCTTCCTCGAGGCCTTTGATGCCGGCCACATCGACTGGATCGCGCTCACCAGTCCCTCGTCGTTCGTGAACCTGTTGAAATTGATCGGCCGGGAGCGGGCGGAGCGGCTGCGGACGATCAAGCTGGCCGGTATCGGACCAGTCACCACGCGGGCAATCCGGCAGGCCGGGTATGTCGAGAGCGCCGAGGCCAATTCGCATGACGTGGCCGGCCTGGTGGCGGCCATCGTCGCGGCGGCGGGGCGGCACGGATGTCATTGAACCATACCATTGTCAGCATCGGCACGCTGAGCCGGAACCGGTTCTGGAATGAGCAGGAAGCCAGGCGAGTGGCTCATTCGACCACCACCCTGGTTCGCAGCGGGTCGACCGCCATCCTGATCGATCCCGGACTGCCGGCCGAACTGCTCGTTCGACGGCTGGACGAACGGGCTGGTATCGGCGTCGGCGACATCGACACCGTATTCCTGACCAACTTCCGGCCCGCCCACCGCCGAGCCCTGCCGGCGCTGAGCAAGTCGACCTGGCTCATGCACGAGCCGGAGATCGAAGCGATGCGACGCCATCTGGCGGAGATGAGACGGAATCTGCTCGACGAAGGTCCGGCAGGGAAAGGTCAGTCCGAGGAGGAACTCCTGGGCTTGATCGGCGCCGAGGAGTCGCTGCTGGAGAGGGTTCAGTCGGCACCCGAGAAGCTCACCCCAGCGGTGCACCTGTATCCGACGGCCGGCGTGACGCCCGGGGCCTCCGGGTTGCTGCTGGCCGGCCCGGCTCGCACCACCATCGTCGCCGGAGATGCGGTCGTGACGCGCGACTACTTCGAAGGCGGACGCGTCTGGGAGCACGCCGAGGACGTGGAGGAGGCCAAGCGCTCGTTCATGGACATTCTCGAGGTGGCCGACGAGATTATCCCCGGGCACGACAACGCCTTCGCGGTATTCGGGCGATAGGAGTCCTAAGATCGCATTTGTCAAGTACTTGGCCCTGGCTCAGAGATGGCGGAAAAACGCGCTCGAATCAAAGCCCGCGCGTTGCTTGACACTGTCTGGCCGCACAGTTAGTCTCGCCTCCATCGGAGCAGAACGTCATGGAAGTCCGCATGGACCTCGCTCGGATCGTGATCAGCGATACCAGCGAGCAACAGATGATTGTCCTGAAGGAGCGCGACGGCGCCCGGCACTTCCCGATCATGATCGGGTTGACGGAAGCCATGGCCATCGACCGCCGCGTCAAGAGCACCCCATTGCCTCGGCCGCTGACCCATGATCTGCTGGCCAATGTGATCGGGGACCTGAACGGCGAGCTGGAGAAAATCGTTGTTCACGACCTTCGGGAGCACACGTTCTACGCCAAGCTGGTGATCCGGCAGAACGGGAAGCTGATCGAGGTGGACTCTCGGCCGTCGGATGCCATCGCCCTTGGAGTGGCCAGCGACACGCCGATCTACGTGGAAGAGAGCGTCTTGCAGCAGGTATGTGAGCCAACCGACTCGTGAAGGGAAGGTTCGAGGATATGGCGGGTTCCGCAGCGGTGGACGAGGCAACAGTGGGGACGACGAGTGCGACGGCGACCCAGAACGTGCTTGAGGCGGGTTTCCTGCACTTCGCGGAGTTCTGCCGCTCACGCTGGCCGTCCGACCAGGGTCGCCCGATGGTCGTCACCCGGGCCCCGGGGCGGCTCGATTGCATGGGCGGCATGGCCGATTTCAGCGGTGCCCTGGCCCTTCAACTGCCGCTGGGCCGGGGCGTCTATGTGGCCGCCGGACGGCGGGAGGACCAGAAGATCGTCCTACGATCCCTCGGCGTGACCGAATCCGGCCAGCCGGCCGAGGCGGAGTTTCCGCTGGCCGCGCTGTACCAGGCGGACGGGCGGGTGGCCACGCCGTCGGCACTGGCCGCCCAGTTCGAGACGTCGCCATGGGTGCGGCATATCGCTGGCGTGTGCCTCGGAATGTTGCGAGCGGGCCTGGTGCCGCATTTCGGCGGCGGCTTGTCGCTGGTGATCCAGTCCGACGTCCCCGCCCGGGCGGGACTGGGAATGTCTTCGGCCATTCAGGTGGCGGTCGCCAAGGCCCTGGTCGCCGTGCTCGAAGTCGAGATCTCCGACGGGCAGTTGCTGTCCGTCTGCCGGGAGGCCAACACCCACGTGGTCGGGGCCCAGCCCGGCCTGGTCGATCACCAGACCTGTCTGTGGGGGGAGACCGGTGTCTTGCTCCAGATCCGCTGCCAGTCGGACACCATGATGGGCACCCTCACCCTCCCGCAGGATGTCAGGTTCGCCGCGGTGGACAGCGGGGTCCGGCTTCCAATCTACGACCAGCGCTATGCCGACAACCGCGTTTCGGCGCTGATCGGCAAGTTCTTCATCGAACGACTCATGCGGACCTCCGGCACGAACGGAGACCCACTGGGCGGCTATCTGGCAAACATCGCTCCGAGCGAATACGTCCGGCGATTCCGCAACGAGCTTCCGGTCAAGATGAAAGGCCGTGATTTCCTCGGGGAGTACGACCCGCCGGAAGATCTGGCGGCGTCGGTGGACCCCGGCCGGATCTACAAGATTCGTTCGCGTACCGAACATCACATCTACGAGAACGACCGCACACATCGTTTCCTGGAGCGGTTGGCCCGGGTGCGGCGAACCCAGGATCGCGTTACCCTGACCGAGGCCGGCGAACTCATGTACGCCTCTCACTGGAGCTACGGGCAGCGCTGCGGGATGGGCAGCATTGAAACCGACGTGTTGGTCAGTCTGATACGGGGGGCAGGGGTCGCCAAGGGTTTGTTCGGGGCCAAGGTGACCGGCGGGGGCTGCGGGGGCGCGGTCGCCGTGCTGATGACCGATACGCCCACGGCTCAGGCAACCTTGGACGAAGCCTGTGCCGCCTATGCGGCCAAGACCGGCAAGACCGCGACGGTTCTGCGGGGAAGCTCGCCCGGCGCAACCGCCTTCGGCGTTCGATACCTCGACTGACTCCTCTCAGCGGCTCTCCAGCCGGTTGGGTAGGGCTGCCGGAATATGGGTCCGGCTCAAGGTCTGCCCGGGTCCCGGCGGGGTGAAGGCCGGCCGCGCAGGGAAGAAAGCGATCAGCATGAATCGGTCAATCCAGCTGGATGGCACCTGGGAGTTCACTCAGGCCGGACCGGGGAACAAGCGGATACCACGATGGCTGCCGGCCACCGTGCCCGGCACCGTCCACACCGACCTCCTCGCCAACCGGGAGATCGAGGATCCGTTCTACCGCATGAACGAGCTCGATGTCCGCTGGGTGGAGGATTGCGATTGGGTCTACCGGCGGACGTTCAACGCCCCCGCCGAGGTCCTCAACACCTCGCGAGCCCTGTTCCTGGATTTCGACGGACTCGACACCTTCGCGACCATTCGCCTCAACGGTCGGAAGGTCGGCACGACCGACAACATGTTTCACGACTGGCGGTTCCGGGTGGATCGGTTCCTGAGGCCGGGAACGAACACACTCGAGGTCGAGTTCGCCTCACCCCGGCGAGAAGCTCAGCGGCTCGCCGACCGCTCCAAGACGCAGTACAAGTCCATGTTCTTCGAGCCGCGCAACTTCATCCGTAAGGCCCAGTACTCAGGCGGCTGGGACTGGGGTCCGCGGCTGATGACCAGCGGAATCTGGCAATCCGTGCGGCTTCGCGGGATCGAATCGGCCGAAATTCGCGATCTGGGCGCGCGAACCGTCAGCCTGTCGCAGAAGCAGGCGGTGCTCGACGTCGAGATTGAGATCGACGCCCATGTCGCCGGCCGGGCGGTGGTGAAGCTCGACCTGGTTGAATCCGACCACCGGGCCGGGCACGCCCTGATCCGCGCCCGGCTCAAGAAAGGCGCGCAGTCGCTCCGCTCGCGAATGGTGGTCGATCGGCCGCGGCTCTGGTGGCCGGTGGGCATGGGTCGGCAGGACCTGTACCAGTTGGCGGCCACCCTCGAGGTGGATGGGGTGGCGGCCGACGCCAGCACGTGTCGCATCGGTCTGCGGTCGGTGGAGCTGGTCCGGCGCAAGGATTCCCAGGGCGAGTCTTTTGGCTTCCGGGTCAACGGCCGGACAATGTTCTGCAAGGGAGCGAACTGGATTCCCGGCGACAGCTTCCTGCCGCGATTCACGCCGGACCGCTACCGGGCCAGGCTGACCGACGCCCGGGATGCAAATATGAACATGCTGCGGGTGTGGGGCGGCGGAATCTACGAGACGCCGACGTTCTTCTCGATCTGCGACGAGCTGGGCATTCTGGTCTGGCAGGACTTCATGTTCTCCTGTGCCGAGTATCCGGAAGACAAGGCCCTCCAGGCCAGGGTGCGCCGTGAGGCCGAACACGTGATCAGGCGTCTGCGCAACCATCCGTCGCTGGCCTTGTGGTGCGGATGCAACGAGAACCAATGGGGCTTCGACGAGTGGTGGCCGCCGCGACCGGGCCGCTTCGGCGAAGTGTATTACGACAAGATTCTCCCGGCGGCCTGCGCCAAGCTCGACCCGTCACGGCCGTATTGGCCGGGCAGCCCATACGGCGGCTCCAGCGCCAACGACCCGAACGTCGGCGACCGGCACGAGTGGTCGGTCTACATCTTCTGGCAGAACCCGGAAAAGTACCACGACAGCAAGGCCCGCTTCGTCAGTGAGTTCGGCTTTCAGAGCATGCCCGCGGCCAGGACGATCCGCGAGTTCACCGCCCCCGAAGATCGCCACCTGTTCAGCCGAGTCATCGACCATCACAACAAGTGCGAGGACGGGCATCCGCGGAACATGAAGTTCCTGGCTCATGGCTACGGCGTGCCCAGGGATCTCGACGAGTACGTCTATCTTTCCCAGATCGCCCAGGCCGAGGCGATCAAGACCGGCGTCGAGCACTGGCGGCGGCTCTGGCCGGCGACGACCGGGGGAGTTCTCTACTGGCAGTTCAACGACTGCTGGCCAGTCGCCAGTTGGTCAGCAGTGGATTCGCAGGGTCGCCCCAAGGGGCTCTGGTACGCTACTCGCAGGTTCTATTCCCCTGTCCTGGTCAGCCTGCGGCCGGTCGGCAAGACGGTCTACGGGCCCACCGACCTGGAGGTCTGGGTGACCAGCGATGCCGCGACGGGGCGGGCGGCGAGACTGGAGACCGCCGCCTGGACGATGAGCGGACGGCTGCTCCACCGTCGAAGGATGAACCTGCGCCTGCCGGCCAACAGGTCGCGGCGCGTCGCGACCCTCGCGTACGGCGAACTCGGGCTGTCCCACCCGGACCAGGAACTGGTCCACGTCCGCCTGCTCAGCGGGCGAAAGATGCTCTCCGAGAACATCCACTACTTCAGCCCGGCCAAGTACATCGAGTGGCCCTCCCCCAATCTGCGACCGAGCGTCCGGGCCGAACGCGGAGCGATGCGCATCGACATCCGGAGCCGCGTCGCGGTCCGAGGCCTCGAATTGGCAGCCGATCGGTGGGAGGGCCGTTTTTCAGACAACTTCTTTGACTTGCCACCCGGCCAAGAACGAACAGTCTATTGGGTGCCGCGGGCCGGTCTGCCTTCAGCCCAGTCGTTCAAACGAGAATTGAGCCTGCGATCCCTGGCAACGAGATGAGCCGCTCGGGCTCCGTGGAATGCCCAGGGGCCCTTGTCCCGCCACCGGTCACTACTATAATCGCAGGAAATCGTTCGTCCCGGGCTTCGCATGACGAATCACCGCCGGGCCGGACCGTGCTTGCTGGAGGAATCCATGCCTCACTACATCGCCGAACCCTGCATCAACACCAAGGACACCGCGTGCGTGGCGGTCTGCCCGGTGGACTGCATTCACCCTACCAAGGAAGAGGCCGATTTCGCCACCGCACCCCAACTTTACATCGATCCGGAAACGTGCATCGACTGCGGCCTGTGTGTGGACGAGTGCCCGGTCAAGGCCATCTTTCCGGAAGAGGAACTCCCCGCTGAGTGGCAGAAGTACGCCCAGATCAACACGGCGTATTTCAAGGACAGGTAATGCCTGGTCAGGAATCCGCCCGTCCCGGCTCCGGGGGGCGCCAGGTGCGACGGAGATGGCGGCGATCGATCGTCGGCCGCTGGGCTCCTGTGCAGGCGCCTCCCAGTGATGCACGCGAGGCGGGTTACTCCCCGTCGGCCGAGCTGGCCGGCGCCGAGGCCGATGACGGCTGAGTGTCGGCCATCGGCCGCTCGACCTCCACTTTCTTGACAATGAACTTCCGCTTGCCGTCCTCCTTGACCTTCGTCCCGGTCACTTTGACCTTGTCGTCAATCCTGACGTCGTCCAGCGTCGCGATCGCGCCGTTGATGATCACTTCGACCTGTGGCCCGAGGATGCCCGGAACGGTGACTTCTTCCTTGCGGTCGGGATCGAAAACCTTCATCTGGACTACGCCCGTCGCCTTGTCGTACGAAGCGACTTTGCCAGATCGGGTGCCGACCTTGGGCTCCTCGTCCTTCTTGCCGCAACCGGTTAGCAAGGCTGAAAGCACCATGGCGAGAGTGAGCAGACTCAGCCCTCGAATAACCGCCCTGGATGTCGTTTTCATCGTGGTTTCCTTTCCAGTACGTCCGTCATGGCAAGGCTCGCACTCTACCGGGCGCCGCGGCCAAATGCAATGGTGCAGAGGGCGGCGGTGAGCATCTCAGCCGGCCGCCCGCGCGACGCCGGCCTGGATCCACGGGGGCTGAAGGTCGTCGTACAGCCTCGCCCGGCCGATGGCGTCGGCCAGAACGAACCGCAGTCTGCCGGCGCTGACCTTCTTGTCGGCCTGCATGAGCCGCCACAGTTCATCGTGGGCGTCGGCCAGCGGCGCGGCGGTCGGCAAGCCGACGCGTCCGATCAACTCGACGATCCGCTCGGCAGCGGCCCGATCCAGTCTTCCCGCCGCCACGGCGATCTCCGCGGCCGCAACCATGCCGGCCGCCACGGCCTCACCGTGCCGCCACGGCCGACCGCGCCGGGCCATGGCCGACTCGATCGCGTGCCCCACGGTGTGCCCGAAGTTCAGCAGCGCCCGCAGGCCGGTGATCTCACGCTCATCACGGGCGACGATCTCCGCCTTGATGCGCACGTTGCGCTCGAACAGCTCCGGCAGGCAATCCACCTGGCAGGTCCGTATCTCGTCCGCGTGCCGCTCGTGCCAGTCGAAGAAGTCCGCGTCGCGGATGACCGCGTGCTTGATGCTCTCAGCCAGGCCGGCCCGGTAGTCGCGCTCGCTCAGGGTCCTGAGCGTGTCAGGATCGATGAGCACGAACTGCGGCTGATAGAAGGCCCCGATCATGTTCTTCCCGCTGGCATGATTCACCGCCGTCTTGCCCCCGACGCTCGCGTCGACGTTGGCTTCCACCGTCGTCGAGCACTGGGCAAAGGGGATCCCCCGGAGCCAGGTGGCGGCCACGAAACCGGTCAGGTCTCCGACCACGCCACCCCCGAGCGATACCGCCGGACAGGCCCGATCGATCTTCGCCGCCGCCAGGGCATCGTAGATCCGGCCGGCAGTCTGCAGGCTCTTCGAACCTTCGCCCGGCTCGACCGCGAACACCGTCGGCTCAAAACCCGCCTCGCGCAGGGCGGCGGCGGCTTGGTCCGCGTACAGCGGCCCTACGTTGCGGTCGGTGATCAGAAACGCCCGCGGAGCCTTGAGATGCTCCGCCAGGATCGCGCCCAATGACGCTAGCCCACCGGGGCGAATGATCACCGGATACCGCCGCGGCTGTACCTCAACCCAAACCGTGCGTGCAGGTGACGAATCGCCCATCGGAGTCGCTATCTACTCGCTTCCATCAGCGCCTTGACCACCCGTTCACGAACGCCGGCCAGGTCGCCCTCGATCTTCGCACCCGACGCCCGGCGATGCCCGCCGCCACCAAACGACTCGGCGACTGCGGACACATCCACGTCCCGCCCGCAGACCTGAGGCGACTTGCTGCGGAAGTTCGCCCGGATCCGACCATCGTCCTGCTGGATCAGGAGAACCGACACCGCGACCGATGCGGTGCTCATCGGCTCATTGACCAGCTCCTCGGAATCGGCGGACGTCGCTCCGGCCCGACGGAACATGTCCGGGTCCAGATGCATGACCGCCAGAGTGTTGTCGGCGTGGAGTTCGAGGCTGGCCAGGGCCAGGGCCTTGAGCCGGAGTCGAGCTGGAGACCAGGACTCGTACAGCCGGGCAAAGAGCTCTTCCGGACGGGCCCCCGATTCCTCAACCAACGCCGCCGCCGCGGCCAGCGTCCGCCCGTCAGTGTTCGAGAACCGGAACCAACCCGTGTCCGTGGTCATGCCGACCAGCAGGGCCTGCGCCGCCTGAGCGTCCAGGCTCGCCCCGATCGTCTCGCACCATTCGTGGACCAGCGTGCACGTCGAGGCCGCCGTCGAATCGATCAGGTCAACAATCGAAGCGGCCTTGCCCGAGAGCTCATCCCCGGTGGCATGGTGATCGACGATGATCCGCGGCCGCGAGCTGGCCCGCAGGTATCCCCCCGCCGGTTCGACCTGCGCCCAGCTGCGGGTATCGAGGACCAGGAGACCATCAAAACGGGCGTCGAGCTGGGCCAAATCGCCCCCCAACCACCGCTCGAAAAAGCCGGGATCAGCCAGGAACGCATATCGGCCGGGCACCTCCTCGTATACCATCGCCGTTGCCTGGCGACCGCCGGCTTCAATGACCCGCTTCATGGCCACCACGGCACCGAGTCCGTCACCGTCCGGCCGCTGGTGGGTGAGAATCAGTGTTCGCCGCCAGCCGGCCAGAAGCCGACCCGCATGCTGGAGCATCCCTCGCTTGATCATGATGGCTGGACGTTAATCCGCCGGAGCCATGGCCGCAAGCGCCTGCGGCTTGGCACCATGAGCCGCGGCACCTATCATCGGGGGATGCGTGCTCCCTTCCGGGTCCTGTTCATCTGCACGGCCAACGCCTGCCGATCGCAGATGGCCGAGGCGGTGCTGCGGCACCTGGGCGGCCAGCGCTTTCTCGCGGCCAGCGCGGGCATCTGCCCGATGGGTCAGATCCACCCCCTGGCCATGGAAGCCCTTCGGCGGCGAGGACTGTCCTTCGCCGGGCAGTCATCCAAGAGCTTCGAAGACTTGCTCGAGGTCGAGCAGGACATCATCATCACGGTCTGCGATGCGGCCGCCTGCGTGATTCCCCCGCGATGGGCGGGGAACCCGATCGTCGTCCACTGGGGCCTGCCCGACCCTGTCACCACGCCCGGCACACTCGCCGAGAAACACGCCTTGGCTGACACGACCGTGGACACGCTGGTCCGCTGGATCGGACGGCTGATTGAACTGCGGCTGGAGGACCTGAGCAGGACCGAGCTTGAGCGGGAGTTGAACACCATCCCGCGCCTGTGAACGACCATGATCAGAGCGTCCGCCGACCGCGACGAGACCTGCGGAGCGCCGCCGGGTCTCGGGTGACGACCCTTCCCACGACCTCAAGACCCGACGTCGATGCTCCGATACGCTCAATATGGACAAAGACACGACGCTCCTGATGAAGTCCCTGGGGCTCCCCATCCGGGCAGAGTCTCAAAAGAACGCGAATCCCGGGCCGGCAATGCCGCCAGTCGCACCGGTGGCGACGACCACGACCTCTGCCACCGAGTTACTGGACCTCGTCGCCGAATCGGGCGACCAGCCGATGTTCCGGCCCCGGGCACCCAAGAATCTGGTCGAGGCCGGCCTGACCGACGCCATGGTCGACTCGATCATCTTCAAGTACCTGCACGCGGTGGGATCGGCTTCGGGAGCCAAGATCGCGTCTCTCCTGGCCCTGCCCCGACCACCGGTCGTCGAGCGGCTGGCCGACCTCAAACAGCAGCAGCTGGTTGGTTACGTGGGCACGGCAGTGATGGGCGACTTCACCTACCAGCTCACCGACGCCGGACGCGAACGGGCCCGCAAGTGCCTCGAGGAATCGATGTACGTCGGCGCCGCCCCGGTGCCGCTGGCCACCTATATCGAGTCGGTCAAAGCCCAGTCCATCACCCTCGAACGACCAAGCAAGGAGGTCCTTAACGAGGCCTTCGGCGACCTGCTCATCAATGACCAGATGTTCGCCACCCTGGGGCCCGCAATCAACTCCGGAAGAGGTATGTTCCTCTATGGATTCCCCGGCAACGGCAAGACATCCATCGCCGAACGCATCACCCGCTGCTTCGGTTCCGAGGTCTACATTCCCCGAACACTGCACGTGGACGGCTTCCTCATCCGCTTGTACGACGCCGAGATCCACCAGGAAATCCCCCAGAGTCAACAGGGGATGCTCAAGAGCGATGCCCTCGACGAGCGCTGGGTCCGAATCAAACGCCCGACCATCATCGTGGGCGGCGAGCTCACCATGGACGCCCTCGAGGTCCGGTACAACGAAACCACCAAGATCAGCGAGGCGTCTACCCAGCTCAAGAGCAACCTCGGTTCGCTGGTCATCGACGACTTCGGCCGCCAGCGGATCAACCCCTTCGAACTGCTCAACCGATGGATCATCCCGCTGGAGAAGCGCTACGACTTCCTGGCCCTGGCCAACGGTCTGAAAATCCAGGTACCGTTCGACCAGCTGCTGATCTTCTCCACCAACCTGGAGCCCAAGGACCTGGTCGACGAGGCCTTCCTCCGCCGTATTCCCTACAAGATCAACGTCCTCGACCCGACCGAGGAGGAGTTCCGAGCCCTCTTTAAGATGATGTGCCGGATCCTCGAGGTCGAACACCAGGAGGACGTGGTCGACTATGTGATCGAGGAACACTACCGCAAGACCGGCCGGCCGTTCCGCTGCTGCCAGCCCCGCGACCTGATCAGCCTCGCCAGGAACCGCTGCCAGTATCAGGGTGAACCGGCCACCATGACCCGCGAGAATATGGACTTCGCCGCCACGGTCTACTTCACGGTCATGTGATCAGGCCGCCCGGATCCTCACCCACTCGCCGCCCCAGCCGGTTTCACGCCGGCCGAAAAGCCTGTAGGATAACATCGCCCCGGCGGATATGGCCGTCGCGGGCATGGCATCCTCGGGATCACCATTCGGCTCCCGGCTGGCTCTCGACACGGCGGCGGATTCCATGAAGCTACAGCTCATCGACTGGGTTATCGTCCTCGCGTCCCTGTTCATCTGTTTCATCCCGGCCCTGTTCTTCGGCAAGCGGGCGGGCAAGGATACCTCCGAGTTCTTCGCCTCCGGCCGGTCGGTGCCCTGGTGGCTCGCCGGCCTTTCCATGGTCGCGACCACCTTCAGCAGCGACACGCCGAACCTGGTAACCGACATCGTCCGCCGACAGGGTGTGGCCGGCAATTGGTGCTGGTGGGCTTTCGTGCTGACCGGCGTGGCCACAGTGTTCTTCTACGCCCGGCTGTGGCGCCGATCCGGGGTGATGACTGACCTGGAGTTCTACGAGCTGCGCTACTCCGGCAAAGCCGCGAGCGTAGTCCGCGGATTCCGCTCGGTGTATCTGGGTTTCTTCTTCAACTGCGTGATCATGGCCACCGTCAACCTGGCGGCATGCAAGATCGCCAACCTGCTTTTCGACCTGGATCCGCAAACCACCCTGCTCCTCGTTGGAGTACTGAATGTGGTCTTCGCCGCCCATTCCGGGCTGTGGGGCGTGCTGGTCATCGATATGATCCAGTTCTTCATCAAGATGACCGCGGTGATCGCCGCCGCTTACTTCGCCGTCAAGCACGTCGGCGGTCTCGATACCCTGGTAAGCACTCTGTCCGACCCCCGGCTTTCACCCGATGGCAAGTCCACCCTCCACTACCTGAATATCCTGCCTGATTTCACCAGCAACTGGGACATTGCCATCGCGGTCTTCGTGATGCCGATCGCGGTCCAGTGGTGGGCGGTGTGGTATCCAGGAGCCGAGCCGGGCGGCGGCAGCTATATCGCCCAACGCATGCTCGCCTCCAAATCAGAGAAGGATTCCCTCGGGGCGGTGCTGTTCTTCAACGTCGCCCACTACGTTCTGCGGCCCTGGCCATGGATTCTGGTCGCCCTCTGCTCCCTGCTCGTCTACCCGGAGTTGTCCGACATCCAGAAAGCCTTCCCGGACATGGACCCGAGCCTGCTCGGGCACGATATCGCCTTCCCGGCCATGCTCAAGTTCCTGCCCACGGGCTTCATCGGCCTCATGGTCGGCGGCCTGATCGCGGCCAACTCCTCAACGATCCTCACCCATCTGAACTGGGGAGCGTCGTACCTGGTACACGACTTCTACCACCGTTTCATCAACACTCACGCCAGCGAGAAGCACTACGTGTTCGTCGGGCGGTGCACCACCGTCGGCCTGTTTCTGTGCTCGGCGGGAACAGTCTTCCTGCTCGATTCGGCCAAGGACGCCTTCGATATCATCCTCCAGATCGGAGCGGGCACGGGCCTTCTCTACCTGCTCCGCTGGTTCTGGTGGCGGATCAATGCTTGGTGTGAAGTCGTGGCGATGGTGAGCTCTTTCGCGGCGTCGATCGCGCTGCTCATCGCCAAGAAAAACGGAGTATCACTCAGCACGCATCATGCCTTGCTCGTCACCATCGCCTTCACCACCATCTGCTGGATCCTGACTGCTTTCCTGGGCCCGCAGACCGACCGCAAGACGCTCGTCGAGTTCTACAAAAAGGTCCGACCGTTCGGACCCGGCTGGGCTCGAATCCGCCGGGAGGCGGGCATTCCCGATACCGAGGCGGCGGCGAGCCACGAGAACATCCCCCTGGCCTTGCTCGGATGGGTGGCCGGCTGCACGGTCATTTGGTCGTCGCTGTTCACCGTCGGCAACTTCCTCTATGGCCGCATGAGCATGGCCCTGGTTCTGCTGGCCGTCTTCGTGGTCAGCGGACTGGTCCTGCTTCGCGTGATCGGTATACTGTGGAGCAATGGCGGCGAGCGAAGGCCCACCTGAGCCTCCCACGCCGATCCGGAATGGCGATGAAGCTCATGGGATCGCCTCCAACTTGGCATGAAACCCGCAAGCCCAGCGGTCGGCGCAAGCTCGCAGCCTAGCTCCAGAGCGATTCGGCGGTGGCAAGCATGACCACGGTTCTCGGCTTGCCGTGTGAATCCTTCTCGTTGTGAGCGCTGTTCACACCGGTGTAGAAGAGGTGGTGCCGACCCTGGTGCGGCACGATCGAGCTGGACGCGTAAATGCCGTACGAATCCGGCTGGCTCCTGTCGCCGCGGGGCAGCCACGGAGTACGCCGCGGGCGTGCCCATTTCAGGCCGTCGGCCGAGAAGCACCACTCCAGGTCCATGGTCTGGGCTCGGACGCGATAGTGGCCGAGCATGCCCACCCGCCCTTGGGGCGTTCGGGTGACCGCAAGGTAGTAGAACTGCTGATCCGCCGGGTCCCGGGCGTCACGCTGGATGATCCGGGTACGCTGCTCGAAGCGAAGGCCGTCTGCGGAAACATAACGGTCCACGACCCGGAGCAGGCCGGGGGCGTTGTCTTCCCCGACGTAGGCCGGGTCGTCCTTGGGAACCTGGACCAGCCCGACCGAGTACAGCTCAAACGACCCGTCAGGAAGCTGGTAGACGTTCGTGGCATCGTTGGAGATCAGGTGCGAGGGCGCGAGCGGCTCGTCCGCCGGCCGGTCCTTGCTGGGGGCCTTATGGAGTACGAGCCCGTCCGGCGAAGGCACACCGAAAGCAGCCCGGTCGTGCGGGTGGTACAGGACCGGCCGCCGCGGATCGATAACCCGGTATCCGTGCCCGTCCTCGCTGTCCGCCGCCAGGTAGCGGGCAATCCCGGGACCGTGCGCCCAGAAGTAGATCCGATGCTTGCCGTCGCCCAGCCGGAGGTGCACCACCTGGACGGGATTCCACCTGTCGGGCAGATGGCCGAGGGCAAAGGGCCCGTCGCCCGGCCGCCCGGACCGGCCCTCGACGGGGTGCTTCTTCATCGGGCCGCCCGGCTCACCCTCGGCGTAAGCGATCGTGTACGCCTTGGTCGAACCGCAGACCGAGTACCAGAGCCGCCAACCGTTCCTGTCGAGCGGCTCGCAGGGGCAGGTGAAGTTCTGGATGTGGTCACCCTCCCAGGGCTCGGTTGGGGCCAGGACCACACCGTGCTTGCGCCACGCCCCAGGCGGACACGGTCGAGGCAGGTCAGACTCCGCCGACTGCGCCCGACTCCCCGGGCATGCACCACCAGCCACGACACCGGCCGCAACACCCAGAGACCCGCGAAGGAACGACCGTCGATCAACTGGTCCCATGAGAAACGTCCTTTCGTGCCTTGAGTCCGTCTGGAAGATGCCCCAGGGCCGTCAGGGCCAGGCCGCCGCGGACAGGCCTCGGAACGCAACCTACCGGCCGTCACAGCCAAGCTCGCCGGCCGTCGCCTTCATCTCCGCAATCATCGCGGTGACGACTCGGACTGCGGCGTCTGTGTACTTCTGGCTCGACCAACGCTCCGGAATGGCTGCCTCCCACGCGGGCAGGGCGGCACGGGCCTGCTCCAGTCCCTCTAGGTACATCTTGAACATTCTGCCGGCGGCCGGCTTGTCGACCTCGGCCACAACGCCGGAATGAACGATCCGTTTCAGCTCCCAAAGAGCCTTGAGGGCGTTGACGTAACCCTGGACCACCAGGCTCTCCTGGAGAAACTCGGGGATGCCCAGCCCGCGGGCGAGCTCGACCGATCTCGCCGCGTGCTCGAAGTCGCCCTCCAGTTGCTCGACGGACTTGATATCGCCCCAGGGCAGGGCATACACGTCCCACAGAACGAAGCCCAGCTCGGGCAGCTTGCCCTGTTTGAGCAGTTCGGCAACCTTGCCCGGAAACCTGCGCTTCTCGCCCGATGGAAACTCGCTCCCGTAGACGTCCCACGCCACCGGGCCGTGGACATCGGACCACTCGGCGAACCGGGCCGGATCCTTGAAGCCCTGGCGCACCGCCCACGAGAGGGCGAACTCGTGCGGCGAGCGGCCCTTGACATTCCAGGACCATTCCGCGGCGGCCTCGGCGTTGAACCGTACATGGTCAAGGGTGGGCACGGGATAGCCGAGCAAACCCGACAGCCCCTTGTCCACGAACTCGTTCATGCGGAAGTGAATGAAGTGGGCCCCGGTGAACGGCTGGTAGGTGCCTACGATCGCGCAGACGTTCGCACAGACACCAAGCCAGCGGCCCTCCTTGATCGCCCCCAGCAGGTACGGCCGGATCATCGGCTTCTCGCTCGCGTTGTAGGTGAAGAGGCTGTGGTAGTACCAGATCTTCACCTCCTTGGGCAGCTCGGCAAAAACCTCGGGATTGCTCTTCTCGGTCTCCTCGCTGGTCAAAATGCGCAGGCCGAGATCGGGCTGCTTGTCCAGAGCTTTCTTCCACGCGGCGACGATCGCTCGGGCCTCCAAAACGTCGCGGTCCTGCCCGGCACACGACACGCATTGGCAGCCCTTCTCACCCCCGAGGTTCTCCGCCATCCAGACGTCGACCTCCTTCACGCCCGGTCTGCCACGCCAGAGCAATAGCCACTGCGAGAGAATGTCAACAAACAGGGGGTTCGAATAGCAGATCGAGCCCGGACGCCCATTCTTGCCCGCCAGCTCCGGATAGGCTTCAAAAAGCCCTGAATTCTGGAGCTGCTCGAGGTGCAGCACGACCGGCACGGGATTGATCCCGTACGTCGGGCCTTCGTCGATCATTCGCTGCTTGTAGGGCGCGTACCTGACGAAGCAGACCTTGTCCTTGTCCACCCCACAGTGCGAGATCTGCTCGTCATAGTTCAGCTTCCGGTCGGACATCCAGCGAAGATGCATGGAACTGTCCGCTCCCCAGAAGCCGCGGTCCTCCATGTCCGGCCAGTCGGTGATCGTGACCAGCGGGATCCGCACCTTCCCACCGGCGGCCTTGGCCTTCACCAACTGCTGCAGCGTCTTGGCGGCGTAGTGGAGCCCACGCTCACCACCGCCGACAAGCAGCAGGCCGGTACCGTCGCCCGTCGGGCGGATCAGGTAAGCCTGGTCGCGGTGCGGCAGCTTGGCCAGCGGGGCGGCCTCCTCGCCGCCGACCCAGAGTCTGATCGTGAAGGAGAGAGTACCGCCTCGCCCGGCGTCACTGCCCAAGACCGTGTACAACTCCGCTCGGGCTTGGGATGTGAGCCGATCGGCACCCCCGGAAATGACCACGGCCACCTCTGACCCCGGCACGGTGACCGCCGCGGTCAGCTCGACCCGCTTGGGCAGCGGTACGAGGTACCGAATCCACTCCCGCGCGGATTCCTCGGAGACGTTCTCGGCTGCCGGCCCGCCCCAGGTAACCGGCGTCAGGCTCAGGATGATGGCGATGATCAGGCGACGGCACGTTGGCATGAACGACCACCCTCTCGGACCGACAACTGGCGACCGAGGCTTCAGAAAGCGGATCCTGGGCCCCCTTCGAACCGGTCTGTCGGGGACAGTGTACAGCACGGAACGGTTCGAATCGATTGCCGGTCGGTGGTGGCCAGATCGACAGGTCACGCTGAGCGGGGGCAACGCAGGGTCGTTGGAGAAAACGGCGCCGGTCCGCCCTTCTCCTGTCTCCGGCGATCAACCGTGCTCGACTTTCTCCAATCACCCTGTTTTTCCTGGACAACAGGCCCGGCGTGTTGTAAGATGTCTTACCACCTATTGCTCCCTCGGATATCGGATCCAGATCCGCTCCCCTGCGATCCGGGTGGCGGGAGGCCAGTTCGCAAGTTGGTTGATAAGTCGCGTCGTGGCGAAGGAGTACGAGTCCGGGCCGGAGGTCGGCCGCATGGGCTTGCCTCTCATCAGAGTCTCGGAGGGAAGACCGCGAGAAGGAGTGTCGTTCGCGCAAATGTCTCATCCCCATCCGTCAGTCTGAGCCGAGAAAGCCTGTGTCTCCGATTCCTGCAATGTGAGAGAAAGGAGCTTGATCGTGAGAAAGCCTGCACTGATGGTGCTCGTAACCTTGGTTCTGGTCGCCGGCCCAGCCTCGCCGGCCGTCGCGACCGACTGGGTCTTGGACAGGGACTTCTCCAAAGGAACCAACCCGAACGGGGCATGGACTTATGGCGTCTATCTCGAGGACGCACTGAACCCTTCCTATCCCGACGGGTGGTACACCTGGCCGGCGTATTACGATTCTCCGGGCAGCGAGGCCCAGATTGGCTACTGGGGCAATCCCGGCGGTGACCTCGGGGCCGGCGCTGTGTTCTACACCAACAGTGACACGCCCCTGGGCGGCCCAGTACAGTGGTGGGCGCCGCGAAAGGTCATGCTCCACCCCGCGGCCTTGGGCGGGGGATATGCCCCCGTGATCCGCTGGACGGCACCCGCGGATATGAGGGTTTCGGTCGACGCCCTGTTCTACGGGTGTGAGAACGCCACAACCGACGTTCATATCCTGCTGAACGGGACCATGTACGACGGTCCCAGCTACACCGGTACCCACCTGCTCGACGGCGTCATCGACGGCAATTATGGCTATGCTCCCCTGGGGATCCCCGCCACCGGTACGTCGAACAGTGTGGGCTACAACGCCGTCCTCGATCTCGTGGCCGGAGACGAACTCGACTTTGTTTGCGGGTACGGCGGCAACGGCTATGCCGGCGACTTGACTGGCCTCGATGTGACCATCACCAAGCTGGCCGACCTTACCGTGACCGACTGGGTCCTGGACAGGGATTTCGCGAAGGGAGCCAATCCGCACCGGCAATGGACTTATGGCGTCTATCTGGCGGATTCGTTCGATCCTGCGGTCTATCCCGACGGATCCTACACCTGGCCGGCGTATTACGACTGGCCGGGCAGCAACGGGCAGATCGGTTACTGGGGCAACCCCGGTGGAGACCTGAACGCCGGCTGCGTGTTCTACACGAACAGCGATGTGCCCCAGGGCGGCCCCTTCCAGTGGTGGGCGCCGCATAAGGTCATGCTGCACCCCGCCGCCTACGGCGGATCCTACGCACCGATGATCCGCTGGACAGCGCCCGCCGACATGACCGTCACGGTCGACGCCCTCTTCTACGGGTGCGAGGAAACCACCACCGACGTCCATATTCTGCTCAACGGCACCATGAACGACGGTCCCGTTTACGTCGGCACATCCCTGCTTGACGGGGTCATCGACGGCAACTACGGCTACGCCCCTCTGGGCATTGCCGCCAGCGGCACGTCCAATCATGTGGCCTACAACGAGGTCCTCACCGTCGCGGCCGGCGACAAACTCGACTTCGTCGTCAACTACGGCCCCAACGCGTGGTTCGGGGGTGACCTGACCGGTCTGGACGTGACGATCGCCAGGGCGTGCAACAGCCCGTGGGCCGACGCGGACGGCGATTCGGACGTGGACCAGGCGGACTTCGGCGTCTTCCAGACGTGCTTCACCGGCTCGACACCCGGTGATTCGTTGTCGACGCAGTGCCGATGCTTCGATCGGGCCGGCCAGCGTGGCGCCATCACCGGGGAAGATTTCAGCGCGTTCGCGGTCTGCTGGACCGGCCCGACGATCCCGTCCACCGGCTGCCCATAACGCTGGTCCTCGGGCCGCTTGGCCAAGGGACAGGATCCGTCGGGGCATCGTCGCCGGCGTAACCGTCGCCATGCCGGGCGTCCAGCACGAAGCCAATTTGCGGATCGGATGCAAGACCTTGAAAAGGCAGGCGTTGTCCCCGGATGTCCGTTAGTGGCAGGTGGTGACAAAATACCTCTATGGGCCCGAGAGGATTCGAACCTCTGACCTCGTCCTTATCAGGGACGCGCTCTAACCAACTGAGCTACGAGCCCGCCAAGAGGCCGACAAAAAAGCCGCCCGATCGCGAAACCGGCGGCCGTCTGCTGGTCAGCCGACACTTTGGCCTGAATCTATTAGTGTAATCGCCAATCGCGGGGTGTCAACTGCACCGCCGGGCAACGCTCCAAGTCGAACCGCGGCGTCTCGACCATCTGTAATCCACTGCCGAACCAGGGGTTAGACGGATTCGCCCGGTCTGTCGAACAGGCTCGTCCATCGCCCGATGAACTGCCGAGCCAGGGCATTCTGGCGGGCCAGGGCCCCCTCCAGCCGGGCTTCGTACTGGGCGAAGTCGTCTTCCGGGGCCTGCTCGGCCAGTTCGGCCGCCCCGGTCTGGACCCACTGCCGGGCGATGGTCAGGTTGCACTCGATATGGAACTGGATGGCGTAGACCCGCCGGCCGAGGCGAAACGCCTGATGCGGAAACCGCTTCGAGCTGGCCAGCAGCGTTGCCCCCCCAGGCAAATCAAAGGTGTCCCCGTGCCACTGGAAGACCTCGGTGGGACCGGCCAGCAGACTGAACAGCGGATCGCGGGCGGCGGCCGGCGCCGGGGTCACCTGGAACAGGCCGATCTCCTTGGGACGTCTGGGGTAAACCCTGGCCCCGGCGGCCCGGGCGATGAGCTGGGAGCCGAGGCAGATGCCCATCACCGGGCGGTCCCGGGCGATGAGTTCGGCCAATAGTCGTCGCTCCGGGGCCAGGAACGCGTGCTGGTCGGTCTCGTCGACGTTCATCGGTCCGCCCATGACCAGCCAGCCGTCGAACGCGTCCGGCGAAGGCACCGGTTCTCCCTTATAGAGGTTCACGGTGGTGATCAGGTGCCCGGCGTCCAGCAGGGCGGACTCGAACTCGACCGCAGGCTCGCACCAGAAGTGCTGCAGAATACCGATATGAAACATAGAACGTACTACCACTGTATCCAGCCGAACAGCGAGAGCCCGGTGCGCATATAGTAGAAGTAGTGAGCGGTGATGGCCAGGCCCAGCGTGACCACAACCAGTCCGCTGGCCGCCGGCAGAAGCTGCAGCAGAAGCCGCTGCCCGAGCGGAGATAAGCGATCCTCATGCCGGGACTCGGACAGGAGCCGCGAAGCATACCGGCGGCTGTAGAGGGCCAGGAATCCGATTGCCATCAGCGTCAGAGCTAGACCCAGACTGAAGATCCCGACGGCGTACAGGGCCCCCAGGATCACGTTCGTGCCGATGCCCAGGAACATGATGATCGTCGCGGTCGGGCAGGGCACGATGCCGCCGGTGATACCCAGGAGGAGCAGCAGTCGAACGGTGATCCGGTCCGGATCGCCGCCGTGGCGGTGCGGACGGTCGGGTGAGTGCTCGTGGCCGTGGCTGTCGGAGCAAGCCTTTTCGTGACCAAGGGAATGGTGCTCCTGGTGGTGATGGTGATCAGGATCGTGGGCGTGCCCATGGTCGTGATGATCATGGTGATGGCGATGACCGCTGCGACCGCTCCACGCCCGCCAGATGAGCATGGCCCCCATGCCGGCGATGAGCAGGCCGGCGATCGTGCCCAGCCAGAGCTGGAGCTGCTGTCCCAGGTCGGGGTGGGTCTTCTGATAGGCCCAGATGACCACGCCGAGGAGTACGACCAGAGCGGTGTGCGTGATCGTCACGATCACCGCCAGGAGCACCGCATGCCACCAGGTGCCGCGCTGGCTGATGAGGTAGGCGGCCACCAGCGTCTTGGCGTGGCCGGGCATGAGGGCATGGGCGGCCCCCCAGCCGAAGCACAGGGCGGTGATGGTGAGAAACACGGTCAGGCCCCAGGGCTCGCGCAGCAGCTTGATCAGCCGGCCGGCGTCACGCTGGTACTTGCTTTGCTGGGCGGGGTCGTTGCGCGGATCACTCAGGCTGGTGACGTAGAACGAGATTCGATCGGCCCCAAGGGCCGGGGCGGAGGTCGAAACGGACGCGGTGGTCGCGGTCACCGCCTGCGTCGCCGTGTTCAGCGCCCCGGCGGGCTCGACGGTGAATCGAAACCGCGTCTTCTTCTCCCGTGGCATCTTGGCCGGGTCGTACTGCTCGTAGATCAGCGGATCCATCGGGCATTCATCCATGAATGGAGGCCGCGGCGGATGAACGATGACCCGTGGCCCGGCCCGTCCGGCGACGGTGGGGTCGCTGCGCGCAGACTCGGAACCGGCCGCGCCCGACTCGCCACCGGCCGAACCTGGCGAGGTCTCGCGACGGAGCAGAGTGCGCATCAGGCCGAGTCGCTCGGGAAAGCTAGTGTCCTCGTACGCGAGTTCGTGTGTTCCGGTGGTCAGCGGCTGAGGAAACTGCCCGGAATAGCGGACCACAAGCCGATACGTGGGCATGCCCGCCACGCCGGGCAGCTTGAGAAGGATGCGGGTCGCATTGGTGATCTGGCCGGTTTCAGGGTCGGTTTCCTCGGGGATGGGCTTGAACGTGATCGGTTGACCGTCGAGTTTCGCGACCAGCAGGGGAGCGAGCTGGTCGGCCTTGCGAACCAGCCAAGCCTTCAGTTCCTCATCGGTGTCCTCGCCATCGCGGTCAGCGTCGATCTCGTCGCGGCGCACGATCACCGACGGTCCCTCCGCGATGTCGAGCAGGAAATCCAGTTCGATCCGGTCGGGCAGAACATGCAGCATGCTGAAATGGACGACACTCTCGTTGCCCAGCGGGTGTGCCCGGGCCGCGGGCACGACGATCAGAAGAGCGGCCACCGCTAGGCCGCAGGTGAGCATTGGCTTGGTCATGCTTCGGTGATACGGGCCATCAACGCGGGCGTCAACCCCGGCTTTCTCGCCACGCCTTGTATCTGGCCAGCCGGCCGGGTATCATGAACCGTAGATTCTCCAAAGAGGTATGTCGCGGAGTCAGTCCCGCAAAGGGGAAGGGCGAACCTCATGTTGCGGATCCACGCTCGGGGCCCAGGGAGCAGTGCGGTTATCGGCCTGGTCATGATCCTCGGATCACCAGCCGCTCATGCCGGTCTGTACCACACCAATCTGCTCAGCAATCCCAGCTTTGAGGATTACTCCACGGCCGCGGCGGCGGTCTACCAGAGTGGCTCCACCGTGCAATACGATCTCCAGACCGATAACACGACCGGCCGAGGCGTTCAGGGGTGGCTCAATTCTGGCTACGATGTCTGCGGGATCCGCACGGACGGGAGCGGCACCGGTCACAGCGGGGATTACTACGGCATGGGGGGTGGCTTCACCTCGGGCCTTGGCCAGGTCGCGGCGATGAAGCAGGATATCGACCTGCTGACCTGGGGCTTCACCGAAGCCGAACTCGACAGCCATCTGCTGGTGATGGAGGCCGGGGCGTACCTGAGCAGCTACCCCGGCGATTCCGACGCTGTCCGCTTCACCATCTACTTTCTGGACCATGGCCAGGCGGTGAAGGCCGCGGCCTACACCTCGGGCCTCCAGGCCCCTGACACCTGGACACTCTTTGAATCGGCAACCATCGCCCTGCCCTCAGGAACGCGGTTCATCCGCTTCGAGGCCGAGTTCACCAAGGCCGCCGGCAACAACAACGATGGTCGAATCGACGATGCCTGGGTGTTCCTCCGGCCGACCGTCTGGCCGTCGCCGCCCATGCTCGATCGCAACCTCTTGGCTAATCCGAGTTTCGAGCTTGGAACGCAGGGGTGGACGGTCACCGCGGGAAACCCCCGGGCTCGACCGGCCGGGCTCGACGGCGTCCCGGCCAAATCGGGTAGCCGGATGCTGGCCGGCGGACAGCGGAGTATGGACACCGATCCCAATCGGGCGGTGGCCTGTCAGGAGATCGTTCTCCCCCACTGCGGGCTCAATCGCACAGTTCTCAACGACTCCGCGAACCGGTTCTTCCTTCGCACCGAGGCGTGGTTGTACAGCTTCCAGGATGTCGGGCAGGCCAAGGTCACCGTAGATGTCTATGATACCGCCGGTGGCCTGCTGAGCCACTACGACTCCGGCCGCGTCCGGGCCAACAAGCGTCCCTCGCCCTTCTTCCATCAGGAACCGCTGGCCCGGGGCGCCTATCGCGTGGTCTTCACCTACGATGCCGTCGATCCGTCTGGCACCAATCTGGACGGCTACCTGGACGATGCCGCCGTGATCGTCAGCCGAACACCGCATCGGCCGCGATGGCACGGGCCGGTCACCATCGGGCACCGCGGGAACTCGATCATCGCACCGGAGAACACGCTATCGGCCGAGAATGCGTGTCGGGCAGGCCGTGCACACCTCGGCGAGTTCGACGTGATGCCCTGCTCGACCGGTGAGCTGGTCATCATGCATGACAGCACTGTAGACCGGACGACGGATGGCACGGGTTCAGTCTCCAGCCTGAGCCTTGCCCAACTCAAGGCGTTGGATGCGGGCTCGTGGTTCTCCTCGGATTTCATCGGCGAGCGAGTCCCCACCTTCGAAGAGATCCTGCTGACCATGCTCCCCGATGTGACCCCGTTGATCGAAGCCAAATCCGGCAAGGCAGCAGCCTACGTGGCCCAGTTGCGTGCCCTCGGGATCCAGCAGGATGTGCTCGTCCAGAGCTTCAGCTGGAGCCTGTTATCGCAGATTCACGCCCTCAATCCCGCCATCCGTCTGGGGGCCCTGGGGAGCGGCACGCTCACCGCCAGCTCAATCGCTCAGATGCAGGCCGCCGGTGCGTCGATCGTCGCCTGGGAGCAAGGTGGCGTGAGCGATGCAACCGTGACCATGATCCACCAGGCCGGCATGCAGGTTTTCGTCTGGACGGTCAACGACACGGCGGCCGTCCAGCGCTTCATCGACCTGGGGGTGGATGGCATCATCACGGATCACCCGGGCGGGGTGACCTGGCTGGTTGACCCGGCGATCCATCCGTGCGATTTCGACCTGGATTCCGACGTCGACCCAGACGACTGGGCCTTGTTCGGAGACTGCATGACTGCCCCGGGCGAGACTCCGGCGGTGGGTTTCTGCACTACGGCCGACCTCGATCGCGATGGCGACGTGGATCAATCGGATTTCGGCGTATTACAGCGTTGCTTTGTAGGCTCGGGGGCCACGGCCGATTTCGCCTGCCTTGAGCCCCATTCTCCTCCTTGACAAGATGGATTCTGACGATATACTAGGACTTATAAGTTGCGCCAAGTGCGGGCCCCAGGCCTGCACGGGATCGTATGGCGGGCCAGAGATAAAAGAGAAAGGCCCCCGCGTAGCGTAGTTCGCGGGGGTTTTTTGCGCGCGCCCTTTGTGAGACCATGGTTCCTGGTTCGTTCGTGGCGGCACATCGCGAGCCCAAGGGCGCATTTCAGTCTCTCTGTAGCAGGCCCGGGTACGTGCGTTTAGACTATGATCCAGGTGGATGACGGGAATGCCGGTGATCGAGATCGCCACCCCGGCTGAGGGCCGCGGAGGGCGGAGTGAGAGTGGAGAAGTCCCGATTCATCCGAAGTCTGGCTCGAGGGCGCGTCGCCGACAAGACCTGCAAGTATGCGGCTTCGATCGACAAGTCTGTCGTTTCGGACCGCAAAGCGGGCCTTCGAGAGCGACGAGAGCTTCGAACGAACGCATCATCTGAAGGAGAACGATCATGTCGTGTCATGGCGAATGCAGGAGAGCGGCTTTCACCCTGATTGAGGTCCTTGTGGTCGTGGCGATCATCGCATTGCTGATCGCGATCCTGATCCCATCGCTCTCGATCGCCCGCGAGCAGGCCCGGCGCGGAGTGTGCTCTCAGAACATCCGGCAGATGAACATGGCGTGCATCCAGTATGCCGACAGCGACCGCGGCGGCAACTACATGTTCAACCGGAACCCCGCCAACTACAACAACGGCACCGATAGCCTGCTGCACATCATCCCGCGCTACTTGAGGGATCCCCGGGTGGCGATCTGCCCCAGCACCGAGAATATCGTTCGCGACAGTCCCGCCGACAAGGTGGTTCCGCCGCCTCGGGGTGGCGAGGAGGCGCTCTCCAACTACCAGGCGGATCTTGATGACAATGCAGCGGATGCGGCCGATAACCGCGGAGGCCATAGCTATGAGGTCTGGGGCTTCTACGACGGGGTCTGCCGCTACCCGGACAACACCCTGATTGACGGAAAGCTGGTCCCCATCAAGGTCAGCGACACCAAGTACGTCACCATCAGCCACGTCATCAAGACCCATCGAACGGTCAAGCGGCCGTTCGACACCATTCTGCTCATCGACGCCGACGACACGGATCCCAACAACGCTCCCGACCTGCGGAACAACCACAAGGAGGCCGGCCTTAATATCGGTTTCCTGGACGGCCACGTGGTCTTCGCCAAGCCCAAGCAGCTGGCCCGCATCTACACGGCCAGTTGGCAGTGGCCACCGACCGGCTGGAACAACCCCAGTGCTGCCGTGTATGAACCGCATCTGGAGCAGACCACGGAGGATGGCCACACCCGGTATCGTGCCAAGTAGTGACGATCTGACGAGCATCCCGGTTCCTGGACGCACCAGGAGCTGGGGCTTTACAGCTACCTAGCGAGGAGGACGGATGATGAACGCGAATTGTGGGGAAAAGAGGTATCGCTCTGCGCGGACCGGGGCCCTCGGTGTCCTGGCGGTGTTGTTGGCGATGGGCGGCCAGGTGCAGGGACAACTTGTGCAGGTTTCCGTTGACCAGGGGGAATACTATCCATACCAGCTGCTGATCATGCCGAGTTCCGCGGGCGACACCGCGTTTGATCCGACCGACGGTGGCCGGATGTACATAGCGGTCGACGCTACCATCGCTTTGGGCGGCGGCGTCTATCGCGTAGACACCCTGCCCGGCGGGGCGATGGTCCCGGGCGATCAGGTCGCCCAACTCGACCGGCCGTCCGGTCTGGCCTTCGCCAGCAACGGGGATCTGGTCGCCTGTCTGGACTACCCCGGTGACGTGTACGCGATCCGCACCCCACGAAATGGATCGCCTTATACGGTTGACCACGCGATCGATCAGTTCGGAGGTGCGGCCGACGATGATCCCATCGCTCTGGGAACCGCTCCGGCGGCGTTCAGCGGCGCGGTAGCCAGGCCCGGCGACATCATTATCGCCGACCGCGGCCGGGACGATGATGGTAGCGTTCCCAATGACTTCTACGTCTACACCGCGAGCGCGACACCCGGCGACCCGGGCACGCCCACCGACCCGCTGGCCTTCATCAACTACATGGCCCCGACTCCCACGCTGGGGGCCTACGATAACATCAACATCAACGACTTCGATTTCTCGCTCGACGGGGCGAGCCTGTATACCCTGTTCGCGAACGGCACGATCGTGCAGCTCGACCCCAGCGGTAACGTCCTTCGAGAGGCGTCGATCGCCGGGGCGTCTCCCAACCCGGCGGCGATTGCCACTCACCCCGTCACCGGCCGCATCTGGGTGGCCAGCGACGACCTCGATGAGGTCTGGTCGATCGATCCAGCGACCGAGACCGTCCAGCGGGAATTGAAGTTCGCTCGTACCGGCGCGGCCGTGCCCGCGACCATCGATTTCAATGACCCCTCGCTACGGTTCAACGCCGACGGAAGCCTGTTCACGGTCAGCGATGCCTACACCCCAGGCTACGTCTGGATATTCAAGAAAGCCACGGGAACCAATCACCCCCCAACGGTGCGCATCGTGACCGACCCGCCCAGCGGGATCATGGGCAGCACCACGGCCGTGCTCGATGGCAGCACTTCCACGAACGGCGACGGCGGAATCGCCGGGCTGACCTACCAGTGGGTGCAGGCCTGGGGGCCGGCGACCGCGACCATCGCCACGCCGACCGCGCCCGTGACCACCGTGACCCTGCCGGTCAAAGGCAGCTACGTCTTCACGCTACAACTGGATGATCATCAGGCCACGGACAACGTGGCCTGCGCCTCGGTCTATCTGACCATGCCCGCGGTCAGCGTGGTTTTGCCCGTCGGCACGACCATCGCCAAGGCATCCGCGGTCTTCGCCAACGGCGATTATCCGGGTGACGCCGCGTTCGACCCGATCGATAACGACACCATCTACATCACCAAGGACAACTCCGCCAGCACCACCCCAGGATCGGGCGGGGGCATCTATCGCATCAATCACAAGAGCGATGACAGCTATGAGCTCGGCGAGCAGATCGCCAGCGCTGCCAACCCCTCTTCTTTGACCTTCACGCCGGATGGCACCCTCTGGTGGGTGCATGACTTCGCCGGCACGCTGTTCCGAGTCGTTTCCCCTAGCAGTGGAGCACCCTATATCGTCGAGCCGGTGATCAGCTCGTTCCTCGGCTCCGGCGACGACGATCCGATCGCCGTGGCCGCGGCGCCGCCGGGCTTCTCCAGCACACTCGTCAGCCCGGGCGATATCATCATCGGCGATCGCGGTGTGGACGACAACCCTCCGCAAGGCGTGTACGTCTTCCCGCCTGCGCTCTACACCGGAGCACCCCTGACGGGCTACAGCACCTTCCTTGTGCCTACGTCCTCACTCAGCGCATACCCCTCCGACATGGACGGCATGTCCTTCGGGCCCGACCCGGCCCGCAGCAACGAGATCGTCATGTACGTGTCTTTCGACAACGGCAAGATCGTCAAGTTCGCGGCCGACGGCACCTTCCTGCGTGAACTCGCCGTGACCGGCGTCACGCTAGCCAATCTCGATTCGATGGGCGTCAACCCCAAAGATGGCCGCATCTGGGTCGGCGATGACAACCTCGATCAGCTCTGGTCGATCGATCCGGTCACCGGCGAGGCTCAGTTGGAAGTCTCCTTCTACCGCGAGGGCGAGACACGCCCGGATTACCAGATCAACTTCCACGATCCGAGCATCAAGTTCTCCAACAACGGCAAGAAGATGGTGGTGTGCGACACCACTCAGAACGTGACCGAAGGCTGGATCTGGATCTTCGAGTTCAGCGAGCCGTTCCCCTTCGATTGGGACAAGGATTTGGACGTGGACAACACCGATCTGGCCGGGTTTGCCCAATGCTTCAGCGGGCCGGCGATTCCTCAGACCATCCAGGGTTGCACGCGAGCCGACGTGGACAAGGATGGCGACGTCGATCAGGCGGACTTCGGCGTGTTCCAGGAGTGCTACAGTGGAGCCGGCCACAGTTACGATCCCGCGTGCGTGAACTGACCTTCAAGCAGCTGCACGCCATAGTGCCTCTTGACGCCACCCCCGGCGTTTGGTCCCCGGGGGTGGCGTCGTTTTGGCTGCCCGCGGCACGGCCGGCAGCGAAGGATTCGGACCCGGCCAAGGTGGATGCTTCCGCGGACGTGTCGATCCGGATGCTGATCAAGCTGACTCTGCGCGCGGGACTTGCCCTGCAAGTCGTGACGGGATAGACCAGGGAGATGCGGTTCAGTCGCCTGTTTGAGCCTGTTGCCGTGGTTCGCGGCCTGCTCGGTGTCGTGCTGACCTTCGCGCCGGTGTGCGCGGGGTGTGGGCGTCCGTCGCTTCGCTTTGTGGAACCACCTCGTCTCGAATACCGCATGCTGCCCCCGATGCCGCTGGGGCTCGGCGGAGCGTATTCCGGCCTGGCCGGGAATACCCTCCTTGTGGCCGGAGGCACGTTCTTCTCGGTGCCGCCCTGGATCGGGGGAGTGAAGCAGTGGGATGGCCGCGTTTTCGCCCTGGCTCCGGGCGCGGGAGCCTGGGAAATGGTGGGCCGCCTGGGGCCGCCGTTGGCCTACGGGGCCTCCATCACGACACCACGCGGCGTGGTGCTGGCCGGCGGCGGCGATGCCCAGCGGCACTTCGACACGGTCCGGCTGCTCACCCTGGCGAACGGGCGAGTACACTTCGATACCCTTCCGCCGCTGTCCCGGCCGGCCGCCTATCTCGAGGGAACCCGGCTCGGAGACACCGTCTATGTGGCCGGCGGGCGTTCGGCCCCCGATGCCCCCCAGGCGATGCGTCGTTTCCTCGCTCTCGATCTGGATCGGCTCGGCGACGGGTGGCGCGAGTTGGAGCCTTGGCCCGGCCCGGCCCGGATCTTCCCTTGTGTGGTCGGTCAGGATGGCGCGGTCTACGTCTTCAGTGGCGCCGAACTGGTGCCCGGGAAGGACGGATTGTCCGAACGCCGCTACCTGACCGACGCCTACCGATACCGCCCCGGACAGGGATGGAGCCGCATCGCCGACCTGCCTCACGCGGTGGTTGCGGCCCCCGTCGTTGCCTGGGGCGATCGTCAGATCCTGGTCTTCGGCGGAGATGACGGACGACTGGCCGCCCAGGGCGCTACCCTGGGCAATGGTCATCCGGGCTTCCGGCGTGAAGTCCTTGTCTACGACACCGGGGCAGATGGATGGGCGGTCGCACAGGGCTTGCCATCACTTGCGGTGACGACCTCGGCGAGCCTGAGCGGCAGGACGATCCTTATTCCCACGGGCGAAGATCGCCCCGGGCATCGGACCGCGACGGTCCTGGCCATCAGGCCGATGACAGGTATCTCTCGCTCAAATCCCTGACGGGAGGAGGCTCGACGTTCTGCGGCGTCATTTCGCGGGTGGGGCGATGCCTGCCAGCACTTCCTTGTAAGGCTGAGCTTCCGGGCGATCCTCCTGCCCTTTGAGCGCCCGCTGGTACTGCTGGCGAGCCTGGGCCAGGTACTGCTGGGCCTCGTCGCCGGTGCTCAGATTGGCCAGCAGGTAGTTGATCGCCCCGAGGTTGGCATGCAGGACCCAGAGCTGCTTGAGCGGGTCGTCCGCCTGGTTGTAGGTTTCGAGGGCCGATCGAGCGGCCTTGACCGCGGCGGCGTGGGCCTCGTCGGCAGTCGTGCCGGCGGCGTCAGATTTGACGACCGCCTGGGGCAACTCTGCGGCGTTGGCCCCCTCGGGCAGCAAGCTGGCCTCGGGCTTGACGCCGAGGGTTTCAAGCACCGCGAGCAGTCGGGCGTGCCGTCGCAGGCTCTCTTCGCGCTGGGCCTGGGTCATCGCTACGACATAGGCCATGTCGCCCTCCAGGGCGATCGCGTGGCCGGCGGTGAACTTGTTGCCCGCGATCAGGGTCAGGCGTGGGTTGCGTGATTCCGGAGCATTATCCTGGTTCAATCGCTCCGCGTTCTGCATCCGGTTCTCGGCCGCGGCCTTGGCCCGCCGAGCAGCCTGTTGGCCAGCGCCCTCGGCCAATCCGATCCCCTTGGCGGCCAACTGCTCGGCTTCGAGCAGGGCGGCGATCGCCGCCTTCGCCGCTTCGCCAGCCCGCTCCGCGAAGGTGGCCTGCTCGGCCTTCAACTGGGCGAGTTGCTTGGTCAGTGTGTCCTGGCGGCGATTGAGCTCGGCGGTCTGCCTTTGGATTTCCTTCAGCAGGACGTTGTTCGACTCGATCAGCCCTTGTTCGGCCTTGAGATCACTCTGGAGCGCAACCAGGCCCCGCTCTGCGCCCTGATCCCCGGATAACGGGGCGCTGAGGATGTCGTCCTCGTGTACCGCGTCCGTCTTGGCTCCCTTGATGGCTCCCTGGGCCAGCATGGTCGACTCGCGGAAAGCTGCCCGGTTGGCGGCCGACGCGGCGTTGTAGTCCTTGACAAAGTTGTTCAGGGCTGCAGGGTCGGTCGACTTCACGCCCGCATCCTCCAGCTTGAACATCTTCTGCTCGGCTTCCGAGGCCTGGGCCTGGGCGGCCGCCAGCCGCGTCTGAACGCCCTTGATCTGCTCAGTCAGCTTCGCCACAGTCTTTTCAGCGGCGGCGATGGCCGCCTGCACCTGGCCCTTCCGTTCGGTGAGCTTGGCGATCTGGGCGTCCAGAGGCTGGGTATTCTCTGCGGATTGTTCGGCGACCTCGGCCTCCGGGGCCTTCTTGGCGGCCTCGACGGTGGCCGGCTTGGGCGCCTCCTGGTCCCTCTTGCTGCGATGGAGCAGCTTGTTGATCAGACTGCCGAGCCCGCTCTTCTTTGCGCCGGCGGTCGGCTGGGCCGCGGGTTGCCCCGCGACGGCTTTGGCGGGTTCGTCGACTGAGGCGGCCGGTGCAGCCCCCGTCTGCGACGCCGGCACGCCGGTGTCGTCCAGATGGACAAGAACATGCTCCTGGCCGAGTTCGCGGGCAATCGAGGTCACCTCCACTTCAAGTCGATTCCAGGCCAGGACGTTCGCGTCGAACTGTTCACGGGCTTGGTCGGCCAGGGCGATCTGGACGGCGGCCTGACGGCGATTCAGGTCGGCCTGCTGGTAGCACAGAATGGCCTCAAGTCGCGTCGCGGTCGGGTGATTCTCACCGGTGGCTTCTCCGTCGCTCAGCCCGCGAGCTTCCTGGACGATCTTGAGGGCCTCGGAAAGCAGGGTGGCATTGCGGTTCAGGCTTTCCTGAAGCGTCTGGTAGGCCTGAGCGCCCTCCGGTTCGGCGGAGTCGGGCGGAGACACGCCGGCCAATTGAGCATAGGAATTACCCAATTCAGACTCGCGCTCTTTCTGCTGCTGCAGGGACTGGTCGAAGCTGTTTCGCTCCAGATCCGCGAGCGTCTGCTGCCATTTCTCCGTCGGGACGTCCGCGGGCTGGCTGGCCGACGGTCCCAGGATGGCCGCAAGCCGGATGTCCGCAGGGTTGTAGTCCCACAACATCCGCTTGGCGATCTCCACCTGGGCATCGATCTGCTTGAAGAGCCTGGCTTCCGGCGACTGCAGGGGTGAGGCGGTGAACATCCCCACCAAGACGACCGCCAGAATGATGCCGACGATGGCTATGACTGGAGTATATTGCTTCACACTGTAACTCCTCGCAGCTCACCCCGCTTTGTCGAGACGGAGGGCTATGGTAGCGATACCAGTACCATGATTGGGCGTCAGCGTCAACGAGCCCAGGTCCCGGGGAATAGGGCTGCCGGCTTGGCTTGGCGGGCCGGCGTCCGGAGGTTCCAGTAGGGCGACCAGTGGAGCGTGTCGCCAGGATACTACTCCGTCTCGATCACCTCGATTCTCAGTCGGCCGAGATTAAGCCAGGTTGAGGTGACCATGTCCGCGAGCCCGGCGTCTCCGTTGGCGCTGACCGACATGGTGATGTGGCTTGGATCGACGTCGGTCTGTCGAAGGGCGGCATCGAGATCCACCCACTCCCCTTCGATCCAGAACTGGCTCCACATGTGGCCGACCAGCACGTGTTGCTGGCCACCGAATCCCCCGTCGGCGTAGACCAGCCCCGTGACCACGCGGGTGGGGATGCCCTTGGCTCGCCCCAGGGCGGCCAGGAGAATGCCGTGCTCGCTGCAGTCGCCTTCTCGGCTGCGGGCGACCTCGCTGGCGGTCGCGAACCCGACGCTGAGATTCTTGCTGTTGATGTGCTCGCTCACGAATCGGGTGAGCTTCTCGCCGAGTTGTCGTGGATCCTCCTCGTCGCCAGCGGCCTGGTCGGCCAGCTTGCTGACCTCCGCATCCTTCCAGTTGACGGAGGAACTGGCCGAGAGGTAGTCCTCGCGCTCGCTCGCCGAGAGCTTGGAGGTGGCTTTAGGACCGCTGTGGGCCGACGGGCGCGTGACAACCAAAGTCACGCTGTCATCGTCTTTGGCGGTGACTTTCTGGATGCTGGTCTCCGGGAAGTCGGGCATCTTGATCTCATCGGTTCCCGGTTTGAGTCCGATCCGGTAGGTGATCTTGCGGACTTCCTTCGGGTCGATTGACCGGTTCAGCTTGACGAGCATGTTGAGAGTCAATTCGGCCGGGTCATTGTCCGAGGTGGCGACCGCCCGCGAACAAGCCAGCAGTTCGATCGGGATGTCCATGACGGTCATCTTCATCCGCACGACGTCGCCGCTTTCGGTGACCCAGGTGACGGTTTCCAGATCGCTGCCGCCCAGGCCGAACGTCCCCGGCATGTGTATCTTCTGCTGGGTTCGGATGGCGTCGACCTTGCGGCCGAACAGGTCCACGGTCTCCGGCCCGATGATCTCGACGCGGGTGGGCAGCAGTTTGGTGGGCGACAGGGTGGGGTCGTAGATCCCGATCTCGTAGCGGGTACCGGCCTTGAGGCCGTGCTTGAACTGCTCGCGGTAGACCGCCCAGTCCAGCATGGCTCCGGGGGGAAGGTCATGGACCTTGGTGGGCAATTCCTGGCCAAACTGGCTCTGGCTGATCGATACCTGACCGTCCTTGAAGGTAGCCTTGGTGGTGACCGGGTTCTTGCCCAGATACTGGGTCTGGGAATAGGAGATTGGGCGCCCGTCGATGGTCTCCCGTGTTTTCTGATCGATGCCCAGTCCGATCTCGACCGATTCTCTGCGGACGCTTAGCTTCATCTTCGTCCAGCTCTGGATGATGTCGGTGTCCGCCCCCTTGATACGCTTCATCTGAATGTGCATCTGTCCGCACTTGTGCCCGTTGAGCATGACCGTGTACCACTCATCGGCGAAGACACCGACGGGTGGATTGAGCGGATCGGCGGGCCGGTCGGTGGATATCGGCTCAGCGGCCTTCGACTCTGCGAGCACGACATTCGGCAACAGCGACACAAGCAGGCCTATGCGCCAGATCGTTTGCATGATGATTACCTTCGACAAGAGCCGTATCTCGTTCGGGACGTCCCGGGTCGCCGACCCTCGGTTCCTGGCCGCGGTCAGACGCCCTTCTTCTGAGGGTGAACAGGATACCACGGCGGCGTTCATTTCTCACCGGTCGAAGAACTTGCGGCATGCGTAGGCGGTGATGGCCCGCCCGGTGCGGGCGATGGATTCGGTGAGGGGGATTTCCTTCGGACAGACCTTGACGCAGTTTTGGGCGTTGCCGCAGGAGCTGAGTCCGCCGGGTCCCATGAGAACCTCGAGCCGCTGGGGGGCGATCGCCTTGCTGGTGGGGTGGGTGTTGTGCAGGGCCACCTGATTGATTGCGGCCGGGCCGATGAAGCCCGAGGGTTCGCCGACCTGGGGGCAGGCCTCCAGGCAGCAGCCGCAGCTCATGCACCGGGAGAGGGGGTAGCCGATCTCCTGTTCCTCGGGTGACACCCGGGCGGGGTGGCCCAGATCATAGTAGCCGTCCACCGGATTCCAGGCCTTGACTTTGGTGAGGTCGGCGAACATGCGCGAGCGATCGACGATCAGGTCGCGGACCACGGGGAATTTGGTCATCGGCTCGAGCCGGATGACCTCGCCCTCTTCTTTGGTGAGTCTGTCGACCAACGCGGTGCAGGATTGGCGCACCCGGCCGTTGATGATCATGGTGCATGCCCCGCAAACCTCCTCGAGGCAACTGCACTCCCAAGCCACGGGGGCCACCTTCTCGCCTCGGGCCGTTCGCCCGATCTCGGCGATGCGCTGCAGACAGGAAATCACGTTCATCTGGGCTTCGTAGGGAATGTCGAAGTCCTGCCAGTAGCTGGCTTGGCCCGGTCCATCCTGGCGTCGGATCTTGAGCCTGACTCTGCGTTCAGCCATGTTCGCTATCCGCCTATCGATCGCTGGTCCTCGGTTTCCGGCCGCGGTCGTGACGCATGGACCGTCACTTGGCGTCATGGGCCCGCGCCCTGGGTTTGTTCTGTTCCTGCTGCATGGTCCGCCACATCTGCTCGATCACCTCCGCGCCGACCAGGCCATAGGTGCGTGGTCGCGGCGGGATCAACGACGTATCCACGGCTTCGTAGGAAAGCGTGGTCCCGCCGGGTCGATAGGTGGCGATCGTGGTCTTGAGCCACTGATCATTCTGCCGGCGGAAAGCCTCACACCACCTGCGGGCCTCGGTGTGAATCTCATCCGGGTCGTCGCTCTTGGGCGGCGGGATGAGACAATCCGGCTTGAAGTGCGAACCCCGACTCTCGTCCCGGAGCAAGGCGGACCGAGCAATGACCTGAGCGAGGACCAGCATGTCGCCCAGTGCCCGGGCGAAGCTCAAGCTCTGGTTCATCCACTGGCCGTCGTCGGACAGTTCGAGATGCTGATACCGATGGTTCAGCTCGTCGATCTTGGCCAGGGTCTGCTCGATGGTCCGGTTGTACCGCACGACCGTGCAACTGGCCGTCATGGTTTGGCCGAGTTCGCGGTGGAGGGTATAGGGGTTCTCCTGGCCCCGGCTGTTGCGGAGTCGATCCTCCTGGGTCTTGTGTTCGGCCACGGCGGCGTCAAAGAGCGAGGTCGGCAGGTCTGCGGCCGATCCCGCAGGCAGACTGCGCAGCCAGGTATCGATCCCGGGCGCGACCAGCAACCCTGAGAAGATGCAGCTCAGCAGGGAGTTCGCCCCCAGGCGGTTGGCTCCGTGATATTGGTAGTCGGCTTCGCCAATCGCGAACAGGCCCCGGATGTTGGTCATGTGGTTGCGCGGCGAAGCTTGGGTCAGTCCGCCGGTCCGGTCGTTCTTCTCGTAGTCGCACCACAGGCCGCCCATGGTGTAGTGCACCGAAGGGAAGATCCGCATCGGCTCCACTCGGGGATCAACCCCCTGGAACTTCTCGTAGATCTCGATGATGCCGCCCAGTTTCCTGAGCGAGGTCGGCGGCAGTTCGGTCACATCGAGATAGACACAGTAGGCGCCCTGAACGACCGACAGGCCGAGGTTGACGCAGACATCGAAGATCTCGCGGGTGGCGATGTCGCGTGGCACGAGGTTGCCGTACTGAGGGTATCGTTCTTCGAGGAAGTACCAGCGCTCGCGGGCGGGGATATCGCGCGGATCGCGGGTGTCGCCCGGCTTGCGCGGGACCCAGACTCGGCCGCCTTCTCCTCGGGCCGACTCGCTCATCAGCCGGTCCTTGTCCGCCCCGGGGATGGCCGTCGGGTGGACCTGGATGAACTCCGGATTGGCGTAGCGGGCACCGGCCTTGAAGGCCCGGGTGCCGGCCGCCCCAGTGCACAGAATCGAGTTGGTGCTCTTGCCAAAGACCGCCCCGCAGCCGCCCGTGGCCAGCACCACGGCATCGGCTCGGAACGCTCGCATCTCCATCGAGCGCAGATCCTGGGCCACGATGCCTCGGCAGTAGCCCCGGTCGTCGATCACCGGGCCGAGAAACTCCCATGGTTCGTACAGCGTGACGGTCCCCTCGGCCGTCCATCTGCGCACCTGCTCGTCCAGGGCGTAGAGCAGTTGCTGGCCGGTCGTCGCACCCGCGAAGGCGGTCCGCTTGTACAGCGTGCCGCCGAATCGCCGAAGGTCGCGGTGCCCTTCCGGGGTGCGGTTGAACATGACCCCAATGCGGTCCATGAGATCGCAGATCCGCTCACCCCAGTCGCACATCTCCTTGACCGGTGGCTGGTGCTGAAGAAATGCTCCACCGTAGACGGTATCATCGAAGTGCTTGTACTCGGAATCGCCGAGCGCCCGGGTCACGTGGTTGACCGCGTTGATGCCGCCCTGGGCGCAGACGCTGTGCGACCGCTTGACCGGCACCAAGCTGAGGAGGTCGACCTGGATGCCGAACTCCGCCAGTTTCATCGTGGCGGCCAGGCCGGCCAGCCCGCCGCCAACCACGACTACCCGTTGCTTTGCCATACGTGTTGACCAACCTCAACTGACTGGTTCCATGCCGCATCCATCGCGGTCGCCGGGGCCGGCTGCCGGGGGGCGGCGTTGGGGTAAGCCAGCATCCCCATCTGGGCAATCAGCCCAATCACACCCAGAATCGTGCCGATGACCGCACAGACCACGCCTGCTCGATACTGCGCCTGCCGCCCCACGGTGACGCCCCAGGTGATCAGGAACGTCCACAGGCCGGTCCCGAAATGGTAGCATGAGGCCATGATGCCAATCGAGTAGACCGGAATCGACCACCATCGGTGATATTGAATCGCCCAGGCGGCCGTGGCCGATGCCTGTTCCGGCTCGAACATGGCCCCGGCACCTCCGGGAACGATCTCGCCAAACCAGTGCACGTGCCACAGGTGCACCAGGATGAAAACCAGCACGATGAGTCCGGTGATCCGTTGCAGGGTGTATCGCCAGTTGCACCAGAAGGGATAGAGGTGAACGTTGGGTCTGCTCTCTCGCCAGATCATGACGCCCAGTGCGGCGTGGAATGCCAGGGGCAGGAAGATGAACAGAATCTCCGCCGGGACCAGGAACACGCCTAGGGCGTGAATTCGGTCCACCGCGGCCTGGAAACGGTCCCCTCCCCCACGGCTGAGCACAATCATGGAATTGACGCACAGGTGAAACACCAGGAAAGTACCGATCGGGACGACGCCGGTCAGCGAATGCAGCCTGCGGAGCAGAAATTCGTTCAAATTGGGAGTCTGTGACTTGGTGGTATCCACCGGAAACTGCTCCTCTGCCGGAACGGGCCGGAGAATCGTGACCGGAGCATTATAGATGGCGTTCCGACAAGCCACAATGCACGCCCCAGGGCCTGCCGGCGGCCTCTCAGGGGCTGAAGCTCGATCCGATCGTTGGACAGGGCTTGGTGCGTTGGCATACGGTGGGGTGTGGATCGCGTCAGATCGCGAAGGGCCCGGGCTTCATGCGATGTCAGCCAGATTGTCCTTCGGATGGCGGTTGGCTGGGCAGGCCGTCAAGCGTTCTTGGGGCCGAGAGCCGCGCCGGTCCTCGGGTGGCGGGTTCAGGCCCGAACGACGGTCAACCTGCCGCAGGGTTCTCTTGTAGGTGGAA
This sequence comes from Phycisphaerae bacterium, assembly GCA_018003015.1. Classification (NCBI taxonomy): domain Bacteria; kingdom Pseudomonadati; phylum Planctomycetota; class Phycisphaerae; species Phycisphaerae bacterium. Next base: position 41,006 of record JAGNEZ010000052.1, read on the forward strand.
CAACCGCTGGGCGGCTTTCATCGCATCCTGATCGCCGAGCACCACCGCCACATCGTTTGGCTGAAGAACGGTCCCGCCGTTGGGCACAAAGTACTCGCCGTCTCGATTGACCAGAACGATCAGCGCGCCTCGCGGGAGCCCCAGTTCGATGATCCGTTTGCCCGCGGCACCCGAGTCGGGGCCGACAACGACATCGGCCATGGTCGCTCGGGCGCTTTCCTCCGTTCGCTCGAGTTCCAGGGGGGTCCGTGGCCTGCGTTGAAGGGGCCTGTCGAGCCCCAGCCATTTGGCAACCAGCGGAAGGGACTTGCCTTGTAGAAGAACAGAGGTGATAACCACGAAGAACACCAGGTTGAAGATCGTGTCCGCGCCTGACAGGCCAGCCATCATGGGGAACGTCGCCAGGACGATCGGGACAGACCCTCGCAGGCCGACCCATGAAGTCAATAGTTTCTCGCGCCACGTCAGCCGACTTCCTGCAAGGCAGAGCATGACGCTCACCGGCCTGGCAACTACCATGAGGAATCCGCAAAGCATCACTCCGGATCCGATCACGGGAATCAGGCGGGAGGGGAAAACCAGGAGACCCAGGGTCAGGAACATGGCGATCTGCATCAACCACGCCAGGCCGCCGTGGAACCGCATCAGGCTCCGCTTGTGCAGGAAGTCTCCGTTTCCGAGGATGATCCCGGCCAGGTACACTGCCAGAAAGCCGTTGCCGCCCAGCAAGTCGGCCGCCCCGAAAACCAGCAGCACGCACGCGAGCGTCAGGACCGGGTATAGGCCCTCGTACTCAAGCCGAATCTTGTTGATCAGGTAGATGATCCCCCTGCCGAACAGCAGGCCCACGGCCGTTCCTACGAGCATCTGCTGAACGAAGGCTGGGACCGCGCTCCACCAAGGGGCGCTGGGATTCTGCAAGAGGCTCACCATGGTGGCGGTCAGGAACACCGCCATCGGGTCGTTGCTGCCCGATTCAAGCTCCAACAACGGTCTGAGCCGGCCCTTCAGGCTGACGCTTCGCGACCGCAGGATGGCGAACACGGCCGCAGCATCCGTTGAGGAGATCACCGAGCCCAGCAGCAGACCTTCCAGCCAGGAGAAGCCCAACCGCATGACCGCAAAAGCGGCCACCAGGACGGCGGTCAGGAAGACGCCCGCAGTGGCAAGGATCATGCCGGTTCGGAAGACCGGCCTGACGCTTTGCCAATCGGTGTCCAACCCGCCCGAGAACAGGATGTAGGCCAACGCCAGGGTGCCCAGGAACTTGGCCGTGCGGGCATCATCAAAGTAGATCCCCCCCGGCCCTTCCGAACCCGCCAACATGCCGATCAACAGGAACATGAGGAGCGCCGGCACCCCCAGACGTTCCGACGCCTTGCTGGCCAGTACGCTGGCTAGGAGCAGAACAGCCACACCAAGAAATATCGAGTCTTCAGCCATACCATCCGCCCGCAATCGTTCGGCCGTCGTTTGCCGACCCTCGCAGCCAGGTCAGCTTAACCCAACACGGCGGTATGCTCCACACTGGGGCCCCGGACGCCGTTCTTGCCTGAACCACGCCCTTTTCGCGGTCAATTGACACCAGGGTAACGCCAGAAAGATCGGCTTGTTCCGGCCAATACACGTTGCACTGAGCACGGATGTGCCCCTTCAGGGCCCAGGCACGTGTTCGATCTTCTCCATGAGCTTGTTGCCGAGCGCTGAGGCCACCCGCCATCAGCACACCCCTGGGCCTCGTTGTGATCGACACTATCGCGGCTGACTCTGAGCCGGCCGGGACGGCGAGTTCCCAGCCTGCTGTTCGTACTCGCGATTGAGCCCCTCCCAGAGGGCAGACATCTCTCGGACGCGCTCGGGCTGGACGGCGGCTAGATCGTGCGATTCGATCCGGTCAGCCTTTAGATCGTAGAGCTCCCAGACGCCTCCGCCGTCCGATTCGGAAACCAGCTTCCAGTCGCCAACTCGCAAGGCCCGGTTCCCCTCGTGGCTCCAGAAGAGGCACTCGTGCGGGATCGTGACATCCCGCGCGAACAGCGGCGTCAGGCTTCGGCCCGGCAACGGCGGACGGGCGAGTCCGTTCCACTCCCGCGGCGGAGTCACTCCGGCCAGTTCGAGAAACGTCGGCACCAGGTCGATGATGTGCACCGGCGAGTGGCCCAGTTGGCCACCGGTTCGGATCCCCGCCGGCCAATGTAGGATCCCCGGCGTGGAGATGCCCCCTTCGTGAACCCAGATCTTGTGCCGGCGGAATGGGGCATTGGATACGGTGGCCCAGCCCGGCCCCAGGCAGAGAAACGAGGCCGCCGAGCCGGGATCAGCCGCTCGATCATGCCCATCGCCCCGGACCATCAGCGTGGCGTCCGCCCCATTGTCCGAGAGAAAGACGATCAGAGTATTGCCCCAGGTTCCCATCTTGCGGATCTGCTCGAGCACCCGCCCAACTTCCTGATCGAGCCGATCGACCATGGCCGCATGGATAGCCATCTTCGTGGCCTGCAGCCGCCGCTGTTTGGGCGTCAGCGAATCCCACGCAACCGCGCGTTCCACTTCGCCGGAGCCAATCTGCTTGAGGAGAGTGGGCTTGAGATAGCGCGGCGTGAAGCTCGGGTCTCTGGCCGACAGTTCGCAGTCCACGATCCCGGCCGCGCGCAGCTTCTGCCACCGGGCTCGGCGAACGACCTCCCAGCCCGCCATGTAGCGGTCGCGATACCTGGCAATGTCCGCAGGCAGGGCATGCAGCGGGAAGTGCGGAGCGATGAACGCCAAGTAGAGGAAGAACGGCTCACCATGATGCTGGGCATCATGTTCGGAAAGGAACTCAACGGCCCGCTGGGCGAAGACGGTCGTGGCGTAGTAACCGTCGCCCGGCTTGACCGGCGGAGCCTGCTGATCGTCAAGGAAATGGGCCGTGGGCGTGAAGTAGCGATTCCAGTCCTCGAAGTGGTAGGAGCGGTCGAACCCGCCGTTCAGCACCTTGCCGTCCACGTGCCATTTGCCCGAATGGTAGCTGCGATAGCCGGCCGGCTTGAGGAGCTGGGGCAGGAGGGCCGCCCATGCGGGACGCTGCCCCGCCGGGTCGCGATTAACCTGCTGGGCGTAGTAGCCGGTCATCAGGCACGCCCGCGTCGGCCAGCATCGACCCGTGTTGTACAGCTGGGTCAGCCGCAACCCACCCTCCGCCAACCGATCCAGATTCGGCGTGGCGATTTCCCCGCCGTAGCAGCCGATGTCGGAGAAGCCCATGTCATCGGCCAGGATGAGCACGATGTTCGGTCGGGGGGCCTGCTCGGCGGCCGCCTCGAGCACCCCAGCCTCGGAGGTTGGCAGCATCGCCATCGCCGCGATCACCGCATATGCAAACCAACCAGGGAGTAGTGTCTTGGATGCCATGCCAGCCTCGCTGCAGAAGGGAGAGCGATCGCTTCGATCGATTTCTTCCAGTAACATAGACATCCTACCGCAGTGCGAAGGCGCCGACCATTTTTCGATCTCCCGGTGCCGACGGCTTTGCGGTTTGTGACCCGAGGCGGAACAAAGCACATCGTCAGGCGGGCCACAAGCAGGTCAAGGCCGCCTAGACTCAGGCCCCTCACAGGTCCCGTGTTGCTCACTCCGACACTGCGTGAGTCTCACCCCAGCAGCGTCCGCATGGCCGGCATCAGCACCTGCTCAGTCTCCGGGGCGACACGCGACCATCGCCCGGTCTCGTAGCCGCCCTGACAGTAGGCGATCTCTGTGCCGACATACTGCACCGTGCAGTCACCGTACGCCGCCATGCAGACAAACCGATCCGGTCGCATGGCCGCAGCAGCGAGCTGGTACTCGACGAACAGCTCACCAGGCATGTGCAGCACGTCGGCGCTGCCCAGACGCAGCCGTGAGAGGTCGAGCATATCACCCCGGGCACACCGGCGAATCCAGATCAGCTCGCTGGCGACCACCACTCGTTCGACCAGTTTCTCGTTCGGATTATCCAGGACGCTCAGGCACTTCGCTTCGTGAAGATCTCTCCGGATCGGAAACTTCACCGGCAGTACCCGCCAACCGACATCCTGCGCGCCGATGGCCTGCTTCTTCATGCTGTCCCATGCCCGAGCCATGCCGTCCGCCAGCCGGCCGGCCAGCTCGAACCGGCGGCTCGGGGCACCGTCGTTGTACTTGCTGGCGGCCAAATTCCCCCCCGCCCCGTTGAAATGCACATGCGCCGCCTCCGGCACCGTCGCCTCCCGCAGCCCCCGCGCCAAGCCTACGAAGTCCGCACTGACCGACCCTCGACCATAGAAACTCTGGGGGTGAGTTGCGTAATAGGTCATCGACACCAGCGGCACATCGCCGTCCCAGAAACTGATCAACTTGACGTCCGGATCGACGGTGCCCTCTGGTGCAGCTCGGGCGACCGGATCCGTGCAGGCACTCATGCGTGCGTAAAGAACCTTCCCGTCGGGACCCAGGACCCGCCGGTTTGACGCGACGCGATCCACCTTCGCCTGCCCGAGCCCCAGGTGCGTCACCCGTCGCGGCTGGCCAAGACTCCTCGACACAACCTCCCCAACCCGAGCAACCGCAGCCCGGGCCCACGCCACGTCGAACGTGCTGCCGCTCAAACCCCGGGGAGCTAGCAGTTCCTCAATATCGAAGTCCACGCTCGGGGCATCGTGTTGATGCAGCGTATGAACCGCTACCCGATCAGGCGTCGTCCCCGCTGCCTGTGCCAGGAC
>JAGNEZ010000053.1 GCA_018003015.1 Phycisphaerae bacterium
AGAGGGCCGAACATCGTCCTGAACAAGCAATGTTCCACCTCTGGAGACCCTTATATCACAACTCCACAAGCTGTAAAGGCTTGTATTATAGGACCTTATGAGGGCGCGCCCGGCGAGTTACACCCAATTGAGTATGGAGAGTCGAGAATGGAGGAAGCAGTACAGTGCATCCGGTGTTGCCGAGTCCGCCAGCCGTGAACCGCAGGGGAAAGAGCCAGCTCGGCTGGTGAACGCGATCGGGATGTGCGCTCTTGTGATCTCGCGGCGGCTTCTTTGAAACCGAGGAACGTGGGCTGTGGCTTGGCAAGCGATTGATCGTAACCGACCGGCGATGCCGGAGGGGGCGCCGCCGGTGTTGTCCGAGGCGGTCAAGGAGAAGATCCGCGCCTTTTTCGACCGGTATCCGACTCGCCAGGCGGCCCTGCTGCCGGCCCTGCACATCGCTCAGGAGGCCGCCGGTTGCGTGAGCCTCCAGGTCATGAAGGAGGTGGCCGAGCTCCTGGGCCTCGCCCCGTCGCAGGTCATGGACACGGCCAGCTTCTATACCCACTTCTGGCCTCACGCCCGGGGCCGGAAGGTCATCGTCCTTTGCCGCTCGCTGAGCTGTGAGCTGATGGGCGGCCGAGTGGTAGCCGACGCCGTCCGGCGCGAACTGGGCATCGACGAGCACGAGACCACACCCGACGGCCAGTACAGCTTCATCACCGAGGAATGCCTCGGGGCGTGCGAGCACGGGCCGTGCATGCTCATCAACGAGCGACTCCACCCCCGGCTCACGGCGGAACAGATACCCGCGATTCTGAAGGACCCGGGCAACGACCGGCTCGATATCGCCCGCAGCAGCCTCTATGATCCCCCTGACGACCGCGGCCGGACCGAGCAGGCCTCGGCCGGAGGGACGGAGAACGGATGACCCATGGGCGGGTATGAACCGGTCCTACTGAGCAACGTCGGCGTCGAGGGCTCTCGGACGCTGGCCGTGTACCGCGCCCGTGGCGGCTATCAGGCCGCCCGCAGGGCGGTCACGACGATGTCGCCCCAGCAGGTCGTGGACCTGGTGAAGGCCTCCGACCTCCGTGGCCGGGGCGGGGCCGGTTTCCGCGTCGGCGTGAAGTGGAGCCTGCTGCCGCCGGGGCGCGAAACCACCTATCTCTGCGTCAATTTCGACGAGTCCGAGCCGGGAACGTTCAACAACCGTTACCTGGTCGATCACGATCCGCACCAGCTCCTGGAGGGAATGGTGATCGCCGCTCATGCGACCCAGGCACGAACGGCCTACGTGTATCTTCGCGCCGAGTTTTGTGAAACATTTCACGTTCTTCAGCGGGCTATCGATGAGGCGTATGCGGCCGGTCTGTTGGGAAGGGGGTTGTTTGGCACGAGCATGTCCCTGGACTGCCACATTCACCGCGGAGCGGGGGCCTACGTCTGCGGCGAAGAGACCGGTTTGATCGAGTCGCTGGAGGGCAAGCGCGGCTGGCCCCGGATCAAGCCCCCCTACCCGGCGGTCTCGGGCGTGTTCGGCCGACCCACCGTGGTCAACAATGTCGAGTCGCTCTGCTGCGTGGCGCATATCATCGCCCGAGGATCTGATTGGTTCCTATCGCTGGGTCCGGCGGGTAGCTCCGGGCCGAAGTTGTACACGGTCAGCGGACCGGTCAACCGGCCCGGTTGTTATGAAGCCCCGCTCGGGCTGAGCGTGCGCGAGCTCGTCTTCGGCGACGCGTACGCCCGGGGTATGATCGGCAACCGGAAGGTCAAGGGGGTCATTCCCGGCGGGCTGTCTGTGGGCATTCTCAGCGCGGACGAGCTCGACTGCAGGCTGGACTTCGACGATCCGCAGAGGTACGGGCTTCTCGGGCTGGGCACGGCCGGAGCCATCATCATCAACGAGGACACCGACATGCGCGACGTCCTCGTGAACGTCGCCCGGTTTTACGCCCGGGAATCCTGCGGCCAATGCACCCAGTGCCGCGAGCAGACGGACTGGCTGCACAAGATCGCCCGGCGCATCGCGGCCGGAGCGGGCCGGATCGAGGATCTCGACCTCATGCAGTCGCTGACCCGCACCATGGGCATGATGGACGGGCAGAGCATCTGCGGCCTGCCGGACGGGGCGAACTATGCCATCCGCACGATCGTGTCGAAGTATCGCGCGGAGTTCGAGCGGCACATTCAAGCCCAGCGGCCGGGCAGCGTCGAGGAGACACTCTCAGGCAACAACCGGTCGGTCTACCGGTTGCCGGTGCTGGCCCAGGAGGCCGCGAACAGGAAATGGTGAGCGACGGCCATGTGCCGCCCCTCGGGCGGCGCGGGTTTGAGACGGTGGACGAATGGCCAGGATCGTCATCGACGGCAGCGAGATCCAGTGCCGGGACGGCATCAACGTCCTCCAGGCTGCGCTGGACGCGGGCATCGAGGTGCCTCACTACTGCTATCATCCCGCCCTGTCGATCGTCGGATCCTGCCGGCTGTGCCTGATGGAGATGAGGATCCGCAACCCGCGCACCGGGCAGCTGGAATGGAGCCCGAGGCTGGTTCCGAGTTGCCAGACACCGGTGGCCGACGACCTGGAGGTGCGGTTCGAGACCGAGCCGGTCAGGGCCAACCGGCGGCACGTCATGGAGGCCTTGCTGCTCAACCACCCGCTCGACTGCCCGGTCTGCGACCAGGCGGGCGAATGCTGGCTGCAGGACTACGCCTTGCGCTTCGGCCACGCCGACTCCCGCATGGTCGAGGTCAAGAACAGGAATCCCAAGAAGGACATCGGCCCGCACACCCTGCTCTACCAGGACCGTTGCGTGATGTGCTCGCGATGCGTGCGGTTCACCCGCGAGGTCACCGGCACGAAGGAATTGTGCGTCATCAATCGCGGCAGCCGCGCTGAGATCGACGTCTTTCCCGGCGAGCCGCTGGCCAACAAGCTCCAGGGCAACGTCGTTGACCTCTGCCCGGTCGGGAGTCTCCTGGACAAGGACTTCCTCTTCGCGCAGCGGGTGTGGATGTTCCGGAGTACGCCGTCGGTCTGCCCGGGCTGCAGCACCGGCTGCACGACGTTCGTCGATCACAGCGAGAACGTCGTCCACCGCATCCGCCCGCGGCACAATCCGAAGGTCAACGGCTGGTGGATCTGCGACGACGGGCGGTATGTGTACAAGGTCCTCCGCGATCCGAGACGGATTGTGCGGCCCGAGGTCCGCATGCCGAACAGGGCTGCGGCCGACGATTGGTCCAGGCTGCTCGACCTGATTCGCCGCGAGTTCGCGGCGGCGGCGGCGAGGCACGGCGATCAAGCGGTAGCCGCGCAGCTTTCGCCGATGATGGCCTGCGAAGAGGCCTGGCTGCTGGCGTCGTGGGTGCGCCGCGTCGCGCCTGGTGCGCTCCTGACACTCGGCGACGTGCCGACGGAAGGCGAGGATCTGCGGTTTCCCTTCGGGGCGTCGGAGGGAGACGCCGGGTTCACGATCCGATCCGAGAAGTGCCCCAACCGGTGCGGGGTGGAACGAGTCATCCAGGCGGTGGGCGGCCCCACGACAGACCGCGAATCGCTGGGCGAGCACATTGCCGCAGGGCAAATCGCGGCCGCATGGATCGCCGGCGGCCACTTCAAGAGCAGCCGGGCGCCCAACACGCTCCTGGCCGGCGCGAAGCAGGTCGGCTTCCTGGTTGTGCAGGACTTGTTCCCCAGCGCTCTGAGCAGCGCGGCGGCCGTGGTCCTGCCGGCCTGCCCCTGGGTCGAACGCGATGGGACGTTCATCAACCTGGACGGCGTTGTGCAACCCTTCGAGCGGGTGGTGCATCCGCCCGAAGGTCTGTGGCGAGACGGTCAGTATCTGTATGCTCTGGCCGGATATGAGGGTTTATACAAGGCCGAGCGCGTGCGAAGCATGATGGCGGCGAGCATGCCGGAGTTCGGCGAGGTCTATCGGCCACCGGCGCTGCCCAAGCATCAGCATTGACTCCAACGTCGCATGAGGCAACGTTGGGGAATGGAGAATGGAGAACGGAGAGTTGAGCAAGGTCGCACACTCTACGAGTGTATCGACATCGCACCGGCTGTGCGTTTCGGGAATGACTGCGACCGGCTCGATTCGGCCGTCTGGTTCGGCGCCAGCGCGGTGGATGATGTGCAGGTGGCTGGTTAAGTCCGGCTGACTGCTGATCTGATCGGGTGACAGCGACGCACCGCTTCCGCCTCGATGGTGAGGATGGCAGGTTTTGGGTTGGCTTGAGACACAACTCGGTTTCAGCGTGTTGCTGATGGCGGCGATCATCGGGGTGATGATGACCTCGGTGGCGTACTGCATCTACTTCGAGCGAAAGGTCGCCGCGTACGTGCAGGACCGGCGCGGACCGAACCGGGTCGGGCCGATGGGTCTCCTGCAGCCGATGGCCGACGGAATCAAGATGTTCCTCAAGGAGGACTTCATTCCCGCCAAGGTCGATCGCGGTTTGTTCCTGCTGGCCCCGGCCGTCATCTTCATCGTGGCCATGATCGGCTTTGCGGTGATCCCCTGGGGCGGACAGATTGAGTTTGCCAGCGGCCGGCGGGTCAGCGTACAGGTGGCCAGCCTGGACATCGGCGTGCTGTATATCCTGGCCGTCGCGGGGCTGGGCGTCTACGGCATCGTTCTCGGGGGCTGGGCGAGCAACAACAAGTACGCGTTCTACGGGGGCATGCGGGCGGCCGCACAGCTGCTCAGCTACGAAGTCCCGATGGCCATGGCCATCCTGATTGTGGTGCTGACCTCGGGTGAGCTGCGGCTGGAGCGGATCGTGGCCGCTCAGATACGGCCTGAGTCTGGCGGATGCTGGAACCTCCTGCTCCATCCCCTGGGCTTCTTCCTGCTGATCATCGCCTCCTTCGCCGAGGCCAACCGCACGCCGTTCGATCTGGCCGAGGCGGAGCAGGAACTGGTCGGCGGTTACCACACCGAGTACAGCTCGATGAAGTTCGGCCTGTTCTTCCTGGCCGAATACGCCCATATGATCACGGCCAGCGCCCTCATGGTCACGCTCTACTTCGGCGGCTGGGAGTTGTTCCCATTCAGTGGAAGGCTCGGCTGGGGTTGGCTGGACTGGCTGAACCAGGGCACCGCCTGGCCGGCCGCTTTGCTGCGGTTCGGCATCGTGTTCGCCAAGATCGCGGTCCTCATCTTCGTGTACATGTGGGTGCGATGGACAATTCCCCGGTTCCGGTTCGATCAGCTGATGCGTCTGGCCTGGAAGAGCCTCGTGCCCCTGGGACTGGCCCTGGTCATTCTGACCGGCGTACTGGTGTACCTTGACCAGGCGGTGTCGTGGTCGGCGCCCATCGGCAATCTGGCGATCCTCGCCCTGCTCTGGCTGCGGCTGAGCTGTTCGCGACGGGCGGTGACTGGGCGTCAGACGCACATGCCACCGATCCCCTCGGGCGGAGGTGGCTCATGATTCGTGAGCAGGATTTGCTCGTGGTCAAGGAGCCCGCGGTCACGGCCGCGGAGCGAGCGTATCTCCCGGCGATTCTCCGGGGCATGATCACCACGCTCCGGCACCTGTTCCACAGGAAACGTACGGTTCAGTATCCGGAGGAGAGGGCTCCCCAGCGGATCGAGAACTACCGCGGCCTGCACCGCTTGAACCGCGATGAGCAGGGCCGGGTGGCCTGCGTGGCCTGTTTCATGTGCTCGACCGCATGCCCGGCGAACTGCATCCGCATCGTGGCGGGCGAGGCTCCCTGGCCAGACCGTGAGAAGTACCCGGTCGAGTTCGAGATCGACGAGCTGCGCTGCATCTACTGCGGGATGTGCGAGTACGCCTGCCCGGTGGACGCGATTGAACTCACCCCCCTGTACCATGTTGTCGGCCGGACGCGGGCGGACATGATCTACGACAAGGAGAAGCTGCTCGACGTGTACGATCAGACCAAGGACATCAAGCCGCGGAAGGATCCGCCGATCACCGGATACGCCGGCACCGGCCATCCGGAACTGTGCACCCGCCAGCCGGGGCAAGGACTCACATGAGCCACAGCTGGTTCTACATTCTGTACGGGGTGATGCTCCTCGGGGCGGCCGGGCTCTACAGTCTGATGCCCCGCCCGCAAGCCCGCCGGCCGTCGTGGGCAGGCGTTATGGTCACCATCGCGATAGTCGGGCTGGCCATCCTGGGCCTTCGCCGGATGGGTGATTGGGACATGCGCCGTTTCTACTTCTGGCTGCTGGCGATTCCGGCCTTGTGGGGCGCGGTGCGGGTGGTCTCCCATCCCCGGCCGGTGTACAGCGCCGTCTACCTGGTGCTCGTTGTCCTCGCCGTGGCCGGCGAGCTGATCCTGGCCGATGCGGAGTTCCTCGGTGCGGCCCTGGTGATCATCTACGCCGGGGCGATCCTGGTCACCTACGTGTTTGTCATCATGCTGGCTCAGCAGCACGGCCCGGCGGAGTATGACAACCGGGCCCGCGAGCCTCTGGCCGCGGTGATCGTCGCATCCCTGCTCGTGGCGGCCATCGCCCAGCTGCTGACCGAGCAGCCGGTCGCGGCGACGCAGGCGGCCTCCGCCGCCGCGAGCGGCGAACCGGGCAACGTGCGGCTGGTCGCGGGGACGCTGCTGACGCGGTACTTCGTGGCTCTGGAAGTGGCCGGCGTGCTCTTGTGGGCGGCCATCGTGGGTGCGATCTGGCTGGTGCATCGGCGCGTCACCGCGGACGAAGCGGCGATGCCGGCCGGGCCAGGAAAGCCACTGGGACAGATCGGGCGAGAGGTGCCACCGTTCTAGGAAAGGACTGTTTCGAGTGTCGGAGTTGCACGGGTACATCCTGCTGGGGGCGTTGCTCTTCATGCTCGGCGTCGTCGGTTTCCTGACCCGGAGGAACCTGATCATCATGTTCCTCTCGACCGAGGTCATGCTACAGGGTGTGGTCGTCAACCTGGTCGGCTTCAGCCGCTTTCACAACGGCCTGGACGGCCAGGTGTTCGCCCTTTTCCTGCTGGTGGCCGCGGCAGTCGAAGCGGGACTGGCCCTGGGGCTCGTGGTGGTGATGTTCCGGCGCAAACTGACCCTCGATGCCGACGTCTGGCGGTCGATGCGGGGCTGAGGAATGACCGAGGAGTTCAGACAATTCGGGATGCTCAACGGCGCCCCGGCGATCCCGCTGGCGCCGTTGATCGGGGCGTTGATCGCCGGCGTCACCGGTCCGAGGCTCCTGCGCGGGGCCAGTCACTGGCCGGTGATCGTGGGCGTGGCCATCGCCCTGCTGATCAGCGGCATCATGCTCGGAGTCTTCATGTACGCCGAGCCGGGAGGCGGCGACCGACTGTCGAACAGCTACCATCTGTATCAATGGATCGCCCCGGACGCTCATCTCTGGTTCGACGTCAGCTTTCGCATGGATCCGCTGACCGCGATCATGCTGGTCACGGTTTGCGGCGTATCGCTGCTGGTGCTCATCTTCTCCCGCGATTACATGCGCGCAGGCGGGCGCCCCGAGCGCGGCTACGAGCGGTTCTTCGCGTTCCTCGGGCTGTTCGTGTTCTCGATGTGTGTGCTGGTTCTGGCGGGCAACTTCCTGCTGCTCTATCTCGGCTGGGAGGCGGTCGGGCTGTGCAGCTACCTGCTGATCGGCTTCTACTACCAGCGTCCGGCGGCGGCCACGGCGGCGAGAAAGGCGTTCCTGGTCAACCGGATCGGCGACTTCGGCTTCGGGCTGGGGATTCTGTTCATCTACCTGTGGATCAGTCCCCTGGTCGAAGCCGGCCGCAATCCGCTCGACTACGCCGTCGTCTTCGAGAAGATCGGGCAGTTGACCACCGCCCAGTGCACGACCGTCGCCCTGCTGCTCTTCTGTGGAGCGATCGGCAAGAGCGCCCAGCTCCCGCTGCATGTCTGGCTGCCCGACGCGATGGAAGGCCCGACGCCGGTGTCGGCCCTGATCCACGCGGCCACCATGGTGACCGCGGGCGTCTACATGGTCGCGCGCTGCGGGGAGATCTTCACCCGCTCGCCGGCGGCCATGACCGTCGTGGCCGTCATCGGAGCGGCCAGCGCCCTGTTCGCCGGACTGATCGCCCTTACTCAGCACGACATGAAGCGCATCCTGGCGTACTCGACGATCAGCCAGTTGGGCTACATGTTTCTCGGACTCGGCGTGTACGCAGCGAACGCCGCCGTGTTTCACCTGTTTACCCATGCGTTCTTCAAGGCCCTGCTCTTCCTCGGGGCGGGGAGCGTGATGCACGCTCTGGCCGGCACCGTCGATCTCCGCCACTTCGGCGGGCTGAGGCGGCGGATGCCGGTGACCTACGTGACCTTTCTGATCGGCGGGCTTGCCCTGACTGGTTTCCCGTTCGTGTCCGGCTTCTTCAGCAAGGACGAGATCATCCACAGTGCCTTTGCGGCTTCCACCCCGCTCGGGGCCATCGCCCTGTTCGGCGAGCTGGTGACCGCCTTCTACACGTTCCGCATGGTGTTTCTGACGTTCCACGGTCCGGAACGAGTGCCGGAGGGCGTTCACGCCCATGAATCCGGCGTGTGGATGCTTGTCCCGCTGACGATCCTGGCGGTCGGTGCTCTGTTTGCGGGCTACGTGGACGTGACCATCGACCGCGCCGGGTTCCTGGGGCTGGTTGAGCCGAACGGCTGGCTCTGCCGGTTCCTCGACGCGACGTTTCGCCCTTTCAGCCGCCTGGCCCCCCGCCCGCCACAGGGACTCGGGCACATGCTGACCTACTGCTCCACGATCCTGGTGTTCATGGGCATCGGACTGGCCTACGCGGTCTACGTTCGACGCCGTGACTGGGCGGAACGGGGCGCGGCCATGGCGGCCCCTTGCCACCAGGTGGTGTTCAACAAGTTCTACGTCGACGAGTGCTACGATGCGATCGTGGTCCGGCCGCTGCGACGGCTGGCGCAGGCGCTCTTCGGCGCGGACGTTCATGTGATTGACGGTTTGGTGCGTGCGGTGTCATGGGGGCCGAGAGCTTGTGGTGCGGCCTGGCGGGTCCTGCAAACCGGGGCGGTGCAGGACTACGCGGTGGTGATGATGGGGGGGTTGGCCCTGATCGTGATTGTTCTACTGGTGATCTGATCGAATGGCGCACGGGCTGACTCACTGGATTCTGACCTTGCTCATCGCGACGCCGCTGGCCGGCGCGATCGCGATCGCCCTGTCGCGCGGCACGTCGGACGATCGCGTTCGGCGGCAGGCTCTCGGCTGGGCGCTGATCACCCTGGTCCAGGCCCTGGCGGTTGTGGTGTTGTTCTACCAGGGCACGCCCGCCGACGCCTCCGCGGGATGGAAGGGCGGCCAGTTCCTGCTCAACCAGAAGCTCGCGTGGCTCAGCCATTCCAGACCGGCGGGCGGAGTGGATCTCGCCTATCACGTGGGTGTTGACGGTGTGAGCCTCTGGCTGGTCGTGCTGGCCGCACTGCTGGGGCCGCTGGCCGTCTGGGTGAGTTTCGGGGGCATTCGCGAACGAGTGCGGGAGTACTACGCCCTGCTCCTGCTGCTGGAGGCCGGGATGTTGGGCGTCTTCTGCGCCCGTGATCTCCTGTTGTTCTACGTCTTCTTCGAGTTCACGCTGATCCCGCTCTACTTCATCATCGGCATCTGGGGCGGTCCGGATCGCCGGCGGGCGGCAGCGACCTTCTTCGTCTACACCATGACCGGCAGCGTGCTGCTGTTCGCGGGCGTGCTGTATCTGGCCTTCGCGGCCTCGGAATCACCCGCGGTCGGTCGGTTCACCTTCGATTTGAACACGCTGTACGCCGTGGGTTCAGGACTGCCCCTCGCCACCCAGCGTTGTCTGCTGGTCGCACTGGCCGCCGGTTTCGCGATCAAGGTCCCGCTCTTTCCGCTGCACACCTGGCTTCCGCTGACGTATGGTGAGGCCCCAACGGCCGGCACGGTGCTGCTGGCCGGCGTCCTGTCCAAGCTGGGCACGTACGGTTTCCTGCGGATTGTCCTTCCCGTTCTGCCGGCCGCGACCACCGAGTCCGCTCCGTTGATCGCGGATCTGGCGATCGCAGGCATTCTCTATGCAGCCCTGATTGCCTGGATCCAGACGGATATCAAGCGGCTTGTTGCCTACTCCTCGATCTCGCACCTGGGGTTCCTGGTCCTGGGGCTGTTCAGTCTGAAGATGGCCGGCCTCACCGGCTCGCTGCTGGGCATGGTCAATCACGGTCTGGCCACCGGAGCCCTGTTTCTGCTGGTAGGGATGATCGAGGAGCGATGCGGCACGCGTCAGATCAACGAACTCGGCGGCCTGGCCCGGCGGATGCCCTGGCTGGCGTTCTTTCTGGTTTTCTTCACGCTCAGCAGCATCGGTCTGCCCGGCCTGAACGGCTTTGTCAGCGAGTTCCTCGTCCTGCTGGGCACATTCGCGTCGCAGGCGGAGTCTGACCGGCTGCCGGGCGGACCGCTGGGGCCGGCCTTCGCGATACCCGCCGCCCTGAGCGTTGTTCTTGGCGCGATCTACATGCTCTGGCTGTGCGAGCGGGTGCTCTTCGGTCCGGCGAAGGAAGGCCCGGATCCCGCCTCGGGCACCGCCTTGACGAAGCGCGATCTTTGCCGGCGCGAGATCGCGATCCTCGCTCCCGTCGCGGTCCTTTGCGTCGTGCTCGGCGTGTGGCCCAAACCGATGATCCAGTCGATGCAGGCCGGGCTGACCACGCAGATCGTGGCCCATGTGCATGATGTCTCGCTGCCCGCGACCGCCGATTCTTCCGGCTCGAGCGAGAATGAGCCACTCCTGACCGCGGGCGATGGATGGAAGCCCCAGCCGTCCTTCGGCCGGCCCGGGGATGGTCCAGGAAGGACGGCACCGAGATGACGTACGGTCTCTCCATCCTGGCTCCGGAGATGCTGCTCCTGGTCGCCGCGGGGTTGGCGTTGCTGGCCGGCGTATCGGGTTCGATGCGGCTGCGGGCCGGTCCGCCGTGGATCGCGATGGCGGCGGTCGCGGCGGCCATCTGGCTGTCGCTGCAACCGTGTGCCTCGGGCGGGGCCGATCTGCCGGGTATTCGCGTTTCGGCCCTGACCTGGTATGCCCGTATCGCCGGACTGAGCGTCGGCCTGCTGGTCATGCTCGTTCACCTCCATCTGCCTTCGCCTGGCGAGAAGGGCGAGCATTTTGCCATGGTGCTTTTTGCCCTGGCCGGGCTGACGCTGGTGGCCTCGGCGGACGATCTGATCACGCTGTTCCTGGCCCTCGAGTTGGTGAGTGTGCCGACCTATGTCCTGGTTGCGGCGAGCGGTCGCGACGTTCGGGCTCACGAAGCGGGCATGAAGTACTTCTTCCTGGGATCATTGGCCGCGAGCGTTCTGGTCTACGGCTTCAGTTTCCTGTACGGAGCCTCGGGCACGTGCCGACTCTCGGGCATGGCCGGCCTGCTGGATGCTCATGATCCGCTCGTTCTGATCGGGATGGTCCTGGCCATGATGGGCCTGGCCTACAAGCTGGCCGTCATCCCCTTTCACCTCTATGCCCCGGACGTGTACCAGGGGGCGGCCGCGCCGGTGACGGCCCTGCTGGGTTTCCTTCCGAAACTGGCCGGATTCGTGGCCCTGGTGAAGTTGCTGGCCCTGATCGCCCCGGCCGGCGGCACGCGTGCGGAGGCGTGGTGTCCGCCCGCCGGGTTGTTCTGGCTGCTGTGGTTCCTGGCGGCGGCGACCATGACGGTGGGCAACTGTCAGGCCCTCTGGCAGCGCAGCGTGAAGCGGATGCTGGCCTGCTCGAGCATTGCCCATTCGGGGTACCTGCTGGTCGCGGTGCTGGCCGGCCCAGCCGGGGGCGGCGGGCCACTCGACGACGGGTGGTCGGCCATGTTGTTCTACGCGATCGTCTATGGCGTGCTGAACCTAGGCGTGTTTGCAGTGCTGGCGTACCTGCGGGCGGGCTCGAAGGCGGCGGAGGATCTCGACGATCTGGCCGGCCTGGCTCGACGCTTTCCGGCTCCGGCCCTGGTCATGGCCTTGTGTCTGTTCGGTCTCATGGGTATGCCGCCGACCGGGGGCTTTCTGGGCAAGGTGTTGATCTTCGGCAGTGCTCTGTCCGCGGGTGCCGGTCATCCACATCAGGGGGCGATGATCCTGCTGGTGGTGATCGGTGTCTTGAACGCCGCGGTGGCCGCGGTGTATTACCTCCGCGTCATTGGGGCGTGCTACCTGTCGGCACCGCAAGGCGAGCTCTCGTTCGAGGCCGTGCGTTCACAGCGGCTGGGCCTGCTGGCCTGTGCGGTCGTGGTTCTCCTGCTGGGTCTTCGGCCGCATCTTCTTCTCCAACCGGCCCAGGAAGGAGCCGCGGTGGTGAGCCCTTCGAGTTCCTGCCCGACACCGGTTTTCGCTGTTCCGGGCGCACCGCCGGAGGATTCCGCCCGACCGGAAACGGTTTACACGTCCCGGTCTGAAGCCCCCTATAATGGACCGCCGTGAGCGGCGACGGATCGCGGCGGGAGGCTGAGCGATGAGCGCATTGGGAGCCGTGGGTTGGCGGGGGCTGGCGGCCGTCTTGCTGACGGTGCTGGTGGCTTGGACGGTCAGCGAGGCGGGGCCGCGGGCTGCAGCGAAAGCGGCGAGCCGGCCGGCGGCCAAGGAGAGCGCGAAGAGCAAGAAGGGAAGCAAGATGATCTACTCGGAAAGCGGATACGACCTGACCCCCCTGCCGAGGCGTCGTGTCGAGGAGTTGGCCGCCGCTCTAACGCCCGAGGAGCGTGACATTCTGCTGGCCAAGGGAACCGAGCGGCCGTTCTGCGGCGTCCTGCTGGACAACAAGGAGGAAGGGACGTACTTGTGCCGGCTGTGCGGGCTGCCGCTGTTCTCGTCGAACGCCAAGTTCCACTCCGGAACCGGCTGGCCGAGTTTCTTCCAGCCGTTTGACAAGGCTCACATTCGCGAGGTGCGCGACACCAGTCACGGGATGATCCGGATCGAGACGCTCTGTGTGCGGTGCGGATGTCACCTGGGACACGTGTTCAACGATGGTCCGAGGCCGACGGGTCTGCGTTACTGCCTGAACTCCGGGGCGTTGCGGTTTCACCGGAAGGGAGAGGAGCTGCCGCCCGAATCGCGGCCGATCGCGTTCCAGACGGCGTATTTCGCTGGTGGCTGCTTCTGGGGGATTGAGGACCGGCTGCAGCAGGTGCCGGGGGTGATCAGCGCCGTGTCGGGGTACCAGGGTGGAAAGACGCCGCACCCGACCTATCAGCAGGTTTGCGCGCACGCCACGGGTCATGCCGAGACGGTGCGGGTGAGGTTTGATCCGAAGCAGGTGACCTATCGCCAGCTGCTCGAATGGTTCTTTCGGATCCACGACCCGACGCAGCTCAACCGTCAAGGGCCGGATGTCGGGACCCAGTACCGCTCGGCGATCTTCGCGGTCGACGACCGGCAGGCCGAGGAGGCCAGGTCGTACATTGAGGAGCTGTCGAAATCTTCGCGGTTCCGCGGCCGCAAGATCGTCACCCAGGTTGAGCCTGCCCTGCCGTTCTACGAGGCGGAGGAGTATCACCAGGACTATCACGTCAAACACGGTGGCTCGTGTCCGCTGCCGACGAATTGAGGCCGGCTACCAAGTCAAGCGTCCGTTCTCGGCCGGGCGGATGCCGGCCCGGACCAAGGCTTGGGCGGCCTGAGGGGCGAATCGGCCGGTGATGACCAGTGCGGCCGGTGTCTCCGGCCGGGCGGTTCGGCAGCGGTTGACGGCGTCGATGGCGGGTTGCGGGTTATAGAGGTAGTCGGCGGTTCGGACGGCGACGAGGGTATCGTCGTCGAGGACGGCGACGACGGGTGATGTGCCGGTGAGTTGGCGGATGGTTCGCCGCTGGGCGAGTTGAGCGAGCAGGACGGTCTGGTGGATGACGCCGAGGGCCTCGGCCTCATCGCGGGCCTGGGCGGCGGTGGTGACGACGGCGGCGCGTCCGGCGACATGCTGCAGTTGGCCGAAGAACCACATGAAGACCATGCGTTGGGTGGTGGTGAAGTGAGGTTGGCGGATGAACTCGCGGGCCAGGTCCTGAGGGATGCCCATCTGGAGCAGGCGGTTCTCGATTCCGGCGTTGATCTCGTGGGGCAAGGTTGTCTGGACGGTGTGCTTGATATCGGCGGCGCCGGACAGTAAGCCTGCTCCGGGGACGGCCAGCCCGAGTGCACCGCCGGTGGCCAGTTCGCCGAGTTTCCGCCGCAGGGCCATGCTGTCGAGCATGCGTTTGAGGATTGGGTTGCTGGTTTCGGGATCGCAGCCGATCGCGGCGGCGAGCTGGCGGCGGACGAGGCTGCCCGCGCGTCGGTCGGCGGGGTCGAACTGTTCGGTGATGGCCCGTTCCACGCCGCCTGGGGCGCGGATGAGCGTACCGGCGGGATCGGTGAGGATTTCGCCGAGGCCCTCGGTGGTTTTCCTAAGCGAGTCGACGCCGCCGCGGGCGACATGTGAACCGGTGTTGATGCGTTCGGCCAGTTCGACGGAGCGCATTTCCTCCAGGCGGAGGGTGAGCATGTTGAGTCCGTGGGCCTGGATGACGCCCTCGCTGGTTTGGATGCTGAACAGGTAGTACTCATCGATGAGCGGGACCTGGTCGAGGATGAGGTAGTTGCGGCCGCGAAGGGCCTGGGTTCCGAGGAGGGAGCCGGCCCGGAAGGTGGCGGTGGGTGCGGTCTTCAGGCGGGGGGAGGTCTGTTCGGCGAAGGGCGAGGACGGGCCGCACCCGGCCGTCCAGGCGGCTCCGAGGGTGAGAACAACGGTTGCGAATCGGCGGTGTGTTTGCATATCCAGCGATGCTCAACGGCCCAAGGTCAGGGCGCCCGGGCCTCGAGGGCTCTCACTTCGAGGCGGTGTCCGGGGCGTCATCGTCGAGGAACCAGGTGGTCATCTGCAGATCGAGGGGCAGGCTGCCGCCGTCGTCCAAGGCGATGACCACCTCCAATATCCTCGTATCAGTTCTTTCGGTCGGAGAATAGGTCCGGAAGTTCTTGCGGCCCAGGGTCTGTTCGATGTGCACGACCCGGCCGCCGAACCGGGTGGATCCGAAGGCATCGGCCGTGGCGAAGATCTGCTGGCCGAGCTTGACTTTGGCCAGGTCGGTCTCATCGACGTCGGCCCGGAGGTGGAGGACATCGCGATTGCCGATGGAGAGTACGGGTTTACCGACTTCCGGGCCGACGGCCTCGCCGGGCTCGAGATGGCGGTAGATCACGATGCCATCGATTGGGCTTCTGACCGTGGTTTTGGCCAGGACGGTCTGGGAGACCTGGAGTTGGGTTTGGGCCTCGTCGACGGCCGCCTCGCAGACCTCGACATCCTCCTTGCTAGGGCCGGCCTCGGCCCGATCGAAGCGGGCCTTGGCCGCGTTGGCCCGGGCGCGTGCGGCGGCGTTGTTTTCGCGGACGTTGATGAGTTCCTTGTCGGAGGTCGCGTTTTCGCGTACCAGGGACTCGACGCGTTTGAGTTCGTACTCGGCCAGGTGGACCATCGCCTCGGCCTCCTGCCACTGTTCCCGGGCGATGATGCGGTCCTCGGGGCGTTCCCAGCTTCGGAGTTTGGCCAATTGAGCCTGAGCGGCCCGGACCAAGGCTTGGCGGTGGCGGACCTGGGCCATCTGGGTATCGTTGATGAGTTCGAAGAGCGCCTGGCCGGTGGTGACGGCATCGCCGCTTTTGACGAAGATTTGCCGGATGGTGCCGGAGGCCTCGCTGAAGATCTGGAGTGTGCGTGAGGAGGGCTCGGTCACGCCGGGGGCGCTGAACAGGAGGTGGGGATCGTGGCCGGGCCAGATGGTCTCGGGGGGGTGTGGCTGGGCCTGGCCGATGGCCGAGCGGCCGGAGCCGTAGTAGAACAGGGGGACACCGGTGGCCGCCAGGAGGCCAAAGAACACCAGACACTGTATCCAAGGCTTCTTCACAGCACACCTCGGCGATCCGTCGCGCCGTCACTCCGGGCCGATCCGTCGGCCGGCGGTTGGCCCGCCCGTCAAGCGGGCATTTTAGCTGATGCCCCGCGATAGACAAGTTCGTCATCGAGGATCCGGCCGTCCCTGAGGCGGACGATTCGATCCGCCAGGGTGAACAAGCTCTGATCATGGGTCACGACGAGGACCGCGCGGTTCTGTTCGTGGGCCAGTTGTTGGAGTGTCGCGATGACCTGGGAGCCGGTGTTGGAGTCGAGGTTGCCGGTCGGTTCATCGGCGAGCACCAACTCAGCGGGGCTGGCCAGGGCCCGGGCCACGGCCACGCGTTGCTTTTCTCCTCCGCTCATGGCCGCCGGTCGATGTCGCCAGCGGTGTTCCAAGCCCACGTGCTGGAGGAGTTCCATGGCCTGTCTGCGGGCCTGGCGTCCGGTGACGCCCTGCAGGCCGAGGGCGACCTCCACGTTCTGGACTGCATTCAGGGAGCTCAGCAGGTTGAATCCCTGGAAGATGAAGCCGATATGGCGCCGGCGAATGGCGGGCAGGGCCGCCTCGCCCAGGGCGGTGACCTCGCGGCCGAGGAGGACGATCTTTCCGCTGGTCGGCTTGAGCAACAGGCCCATGATGGTCAGGAGGGTGGTTTTACCCGAGCCGCTGGGTCCGGCCAGCAAGGTCAGCTCGCCGCGGCGGACATGGAGGGTCACGTTTTTGAGCACCTCAACCATGCGGGTGCCTTCGAGGTAGCTCTTGTGTACCTCCTCGACCTGCAAGGCCACGTTGTCGGCGACTTCGATCACTCTGTTCAGCTCCTGAGGCACCTCGAATGTCGACTCTCCCGGCAACCAGGGGGAAGAAGACGCACGCTTTCGCCGCGGTGTGGCTGGTCGCAGGACCCGCATGCGAACCTGAATATCGGCCGGGCCGCGAGGACCGTACCGGGAGACGCCGGGGCCACACCCGAAGACGAGAAGCGGGTGGCGAACGGCGTTAGCTGCGGAACACGATCGCGGGTTCGAGACGGAACACGCGAACCACGCTGCTGACGCTTGCGACCACGCACATCCCGACGGCGACCACGAGCATGACGGCCAGCAAGGCCAACGGCACTTCGACGGGCACGTTGTACTGGGGCAAGCGGTTGCCCACGAAATGGGCGATGGCCGCTCCGCCGGCGTAGCCGATCAATCCGGTCATGATCGCCTGGCGGACGACGACGCCGGCCAAGGCGATGTTGCTCATGCCCAGGGCCTTGAGAGTACCGTACTCATGGAGGCGCTCGATGGTAGCCGAGTACATTGTCTGGCCGACGATGACGGTGCCGACGATGAGGGAGATGGTGGCCGCGGCGATGACGCCGAGTCCCATTCCGGTGCTGATCAGCCAGTAGTAGCTGGTTTTGGCGGCGAATTCGGCGGTGGTGAAGGCGTCGACCTCGTTGACTCGCTGGAGAATGCGATCGCGGAGTTCTTCCGCGCTGAGGCCGGGCAGGGCCTTGACCAGGACATACTTGGTGGTGTCGGGGCGCAGTTTTCCGGATTCCTGAGCTCGCTTGTAGCTGGTGAAGACATAGGGGGCGAAGGTGAAGGTACCGACGCCGGAGCTGAAGCCTGCGACGCGTGCCCGGTGCCCGCCGATCTCGAGGCGGTCGTCGACGCTGAGCGGTCTTGCGGCCGAGCCGTACCGGCTCCTTTCGCGTTCGTCGATGATGATGCCGTTCTGATGGAAGATGTCGTCTCGCTGGCCGACGGCCATGCCCCAGGGCAGGTTCAGGCGGGAGTCGGGCTCGAGGCCCACGAGGGTGACGGTAGACTGTTGTCCGTCGGGGAGCTTCCAGGGCGAGAATTGAACCACCAGGCGTTCGGCCCAGGCCACGCCGGGGACGGTGATGACCTGGTAGTATCGCCGTTCGCTGAGGGTCTCGCACTGGTCGACATTTCGGGTGCCGCACTGCATGACCCAGACGTCGGCCCCGGCGTTGTTGACCAGGCCGGCGGCGTTGTGGGTGGCGTTGGTCAGGATGCCCAGTTGGAGGGTAATAAGCACGACGGAGAACATGATGCCCACGAGTGCAAGCATCAGCTTGTGCTTGTCGTGAATCAGGTTATGGAGGGCAATCGCGGGCATAGATCCTTCCAACCGCGCCGGCTGACACACGTGCCGCCATGCCCCGTCTCACGTCGGGGTACGACCCATTGCACCGATGAGCAGAGACGCTGGAGAGGGGTCTGTCGCGCCTGCAGACCTAATCTTCGCGGGTGGTCCCGACGGCGGGTCACCCGCTGTCCCTTCGCGGTGTAAGGGCATATCTCCGGCGTTCAGCGAGCGTTCATCATAGCTTCATTGGTGCTTCATGGGAAGGCACCCGGCGGTTCACCCCGCTCTTCGCGGGGAGCAAGCTGCCGAGGGAGCCTCGCAAGGCACCCGGCATTGGTTCTCGCGAGCCGTGTTGGCGCGTGTCGCCTGCGGTGCCATGAAGGACGGCGAGGTTGACGTTCATTGCACCTCCTGAAGGTGCGGGGCCCATGAATGGGGAGCCTGCCGGCGGACGGAATTCCGTCTCGGCCATGTCCGATTGAATGCGCCGGCGCCAAACGAAGCCATTTTGAGCGTCGCCTGGAGCCATCCAGGAGGGATTTGTTGCGTGGGGGGCGCAAGGCATAATCTTATTCTTATCAACATATTACGCGCCGTACTCGATTCTAGAGGGTCGTCAGCCACAGGTTTTTCGGGGGACCTGGTGATCGGTGGTGTTGTCCCGTTGGACACCGGTGGCTGGTTGACGCCCTGGAGACAACACTACGGATGCTCCGGTGGTTGTGGAGGGCGGTGAGCCGACTTTCCTGCCCGCTGGGGTGGGCTGCTTTTTTCTGGGGGGGGGGGAACCAGAGGCTGCCGCCCTACCACAGGGTCAGGGATCGAGATCGTGGTGGAGGACGGGGCCGGAGTAAGGGGTGGTTGAATCGCGTCACCGGCGTCAGAGGTTTGGGATTAGGCAGGCGGGTGTCGCCGAGCACTCCTGGAACTGGTACGATCGCGATCATGCGTCGATCGCGCAGTCAGTTGGTCCGGGATCCGACGGCCCAGGTTGAATGCCATCACGTGGACAACCGGTTTGTGCCGTTGCGGGTCTGTGATCTGGCTCGTGTCCTGGAGGAGGACTGTGGTTTACGGGGGATTGACCGGGGCGAATCGGCGGCGTTTGTGGAAGCCCTGGCGGCGGTGATCGAGCAGGAAGCGGGGGCTTTCGAGCGTGAGTTGGAGGACCAGTATTCGTTTTTCAACCCGGACCGGGAGACGCTGCCGCTGGGAGGCGATCTAGCCGCCCGTGTTCCGGAGGGGTATCGGGCCCTTGACGCCCAGTTGCGGTACCTGCTGGACAAGGCCAACTTTGAGCGGCTGGACGATGTGGCCGTCGACCGAGCGATTCGGGTAGCGAGTTCGCATGGTTTTCGGGTGCAGCTTGATCCTTCCCGGGTTGAGGACTTTTGTGTGTTTGTTCGTGGGATGGGTCAGGTGGAACGGACCCGCCGCTGTCTGAAGGCGCCGATCCGGGGCACGCGGCGGTCGCTGCTGGTTCATCGCCGGCTGGTGGTGATTGCCCGGTTGAAGGGTGACCCGCACATTCTGCTCAAGATGTTCAAGGACATCCCGGAGGAGGACGTGGAAGCCCTGCTGCCGCACGCGGAGATCACCATGAACTGGATGGACCGACTGTTCATGCTGGGTGGAGGTGCGGGGGCGATCGGTTCGACGACTGCCCAGGTTGCGAAGATCGCCTCGGCCGGCCTGATGGTGGTGAGCCGGCTGCTGTGGGTGGTGGTTTTCGGAGCTGCGGTCTTGTTCTGGCGAACGCTGACCGG
The DNA here is from genome assembly GCA_018003015.1 of Phycisphaerae bacterium. Taxonomy (NCBI): domain Bacteria; kingdom Pseudomonadati; phylum Planctomycetota; class Phycisphaerae; species Phycisphaerae bacterium. The sequence continues at coordinate 19,735 of JAGNEZ010000053.1, forward strand.
TTACCGGGCGGCCAAGGCCAAGCGTGATTCGCAGCGTACGCGGCACTTGTACTTTCAGAATATTTCGAACAACAGCGGCACGATCCAGATGCTGATTTCGATGACTACCCAGGAGGAGATCAAGGAAGCGGCGCTTGCGTACCTGTTATGTGCTTGCGAGGCGGCGTCCCTGACCTCGGAGGCCGAGTTGGGTGCGAAGGCGGAGTCCTACCTGCACGATCGGTTTGGCATTCAGGTTGACTTTGATGTGGCGGACGCGGTACGGACGCTGGATCGGCTGGGATTGTGGAACGACCGGGAGCGGATGCGGGTGATTCCGCTGGCCCAGGCGGTTGTCCGGCTGCGGGACCATTGGGTTCATCATCGGTCACGGGATCATCATCGGGACCGGGCGGCCGATCGTGTCCGGGACCGAGGCTGCCGGCCGGCGGGCATCGAGAATCGGTAGCGGGTGGTTGGGCGTCCGGATTGATTTCATGTGGCGGATGGGGTGTGCTGGTGGGTGGTTTCCGCGGCCTGGCTGGAGACGAGACGGTTTACGGCATGGACGGGGCAGGTTCGGCCGGCGTTGTATTGGCGCCGGCCGAACCCGTGGGGTGTTTGGTCGCGAGGTATTCGCTTGGTTTCGGGCGACCGAGCGTGTTGCCCGTGCGGTGATGGCACTTGATCGGCGAGGCGCCGGGGCCGGGCAACTCCTGGGGGGTTCTCAGACCTGCTTCATGAGGTAGATCAACATGCCGGTGATAGCCCCGAGGAAGCCGGTTTGAAGCAGCTGCAGGGTTGGATCGCAGCCCAGGAACTGGAAGACCACCATGCCGGAGGTGGCCATTGTCATCCAACGTGTCAAACGGACCCATCTGCGACTCATACGGATCTCCTGATTGCGTTCATGGACTTGGGCAACCACTCGCCTCTGACCCGACCGCCGGGTCGGTGCTATTGTCCGCGCCGCCGGCCGTGCGTCCAGTCCGAGGGAGTTTTCGGGTTCGTGTCCCGCTCGACGGAGGCTCGGGTAGCGAGGGGTGTTTTGCGGCTGGTGGAAGGGTGAGGGCCGTGGCTGGCGGCGCTGGGTGTTTGGGTTCTTGGTTTTCGGCGGGGCAGGCGGGTGCCGCTCAGGACTTGGTTTGCCGAGCTACTGGTTTGAAGAGTCTGGCCTTATGGAGCATCTTGTTCAGCGGTCCGGGCCGGTTGGTGATAATGCCCTCGACGCCCCAGTCGATGAGCCTCTGCCAATCGGCGGGTTCGTCGACGGTCCAGGCGAAGACCTTGTAGCCGCGTTTGTGGAACTCCTTGACCATATCGGCGGTGAGGTCCTTGAACTGCCAGCCGACCAGCTTGGCCCCGGAGGCTTGGAGTTGGGTCCACTTCTTGTCGTCCATTGCCTTCTCGCCCAGAGCGCCGAGGGTCTGGGTGGGTTGGAGCTTATGCAGATCTTCGAGGAACTTCCAATCGAAAGCCTGAACGATCAGCTTGTCGATCATGTTTTTCTCTCTGAGGATTTTGGCGTAGGACTGGGCGGTTCCGGCCTTGCGTTCCAGGAGCGTCTTGGATTGTGCCTGGATGGTGTCCAAGGCGGCGGCCAAGGTGGGCAGTCGTTCGCCGGCGTACTTTTCGTTGAACCAGCGGCCGGCATCGAGCCTTGCCAGGTCCTGGTCGGAGATCTCCTTGAGGGGCACTTTTTTCCGGCCGAACAGCTTCACGGCGTCGGTGGTCCGGTCGAGGGTGCTGTCGTGGAGGCAGTAGAGTGTTCCGTCGGCCGAGGGTTGGGCGTCGAGCTCGACGTAGTTGGCTTTGGCGGCGATGGCGCTGCGAAATGCCGAAAGGGTGTTTTCCGGGGCCACCTTGGAGTCACCGCGGTGGGCGATGACGGTGATCCGTGGTGCGGCGTTGCAGGCACAGCAGGAGCAGAGGGACAAGAGCACGATATGGAAGGACCGTTTGGGTGGTTTCATGGGGCGTATAGTAACGCGACCGGTGCACGCAGTTCAAGGTGGTCTTGATTTGTCCTCGTTGAGCGGTTAGGCAGGGTGCAGGTGTCGTTGGCGGGTGATGGGTTTGGGGAGCGAGGTTCCTTCCGGGCTCGGGAGGGAGTTTGGCAGGGAGGTGTGGACATGCCGTTGACCCGATGGTTCGTGGCGGGCTGGCTTCTGGCCGGGCTGGTCGGTTGTGCCGGTGTCGGGCAGAGGGCGGCGGGGCTGAAGATCTACATCATCACCGACCTGGAGGGTGCCAGCGGGGTCTACAAGTTCGCCCAGACGCGGGAGGTCACTGACCCGCTGTATGAGCAGGCCAAGGAGTACCTGATGGGTGACATTGCGGCGGTGGTCCGCGGGTTGCGGGACGCGGGTGCGACGGAGATCGTGGTTCTTGACGGGCACGGCAGTCAGGCGTTTGTTCCGCATCTGATGGAGCCGGGGGCGAAGTACATCACCGGTCTGCCTCGGCCGGAGAGGCACTGGGGGCTGGATACGGAGGTTCGGGGGCTGGTTCAGTTGGGGGCACACGCGATGATGGGCACACCGAACGCGGTGCTGCATCACACCCAATCGTCGCGTGGCGAGAATCGCTACTGGTACAACGGGGTCGAGTGCGGCGAACTGGTTCAGTGCGCGGCGATCGCGGGGCACTATGGTGTGCCGACGATCCTGGTGACCGGTGACGAGGCCACCTGCCGGGAAGCCCGGCATTTTTTTGGAGACCCCTGTGTCACGGTGGCGGTCAAGCGGGGACTGAGTCGCGAGGCGGCGGTTCTGTATCCCTTTGTGGAGACCCGGCAAGCCCTGTACGAAGGTGGGAAGCGTGCGGTGGCGGCCATTCCGCGATGCAAGCCGTACCGGCTGGCCACGCCGATCCAAGCCAAGAAGCAGTACCTGCAGCCAGCCAAGCCGGCGTCACCGGGGGCTGTCGCGGGCCCGGGGAAGTTGACCACGAAGGAAGGTGTGATCGAGGATGTCTTGAAGCTGTTGGACTTTTGAGCCCGCCGAGCGGGGGCAGGCTCTGGATGTTCGGGACCGGTGGCGGTGGTCGGCGGTCCCATCAGGAACGGTCATGCGAACTCACGCTATCGGCCGGGTGAGAGGATTCGTTTCCGCAGTCGCGGTCTTTGGGTGTGCCAGCTCCGTGGCGGCGCAGATGCCCGATCCCCCGGGTCAGGTGAAGGGTGACCAGAGACCCCGGCATGAGGCTTATCTCTTTGCCCACATGATGGACGGCGACTACTGGCGGCTGCACTACAGTGTCAGCCTGGACGGTCTGCATTGGGAGAGGCTCAACGGTGGCAAGCGTGTTTTTGACGCGTACCGGGGGCATGCTGATATCTGTCGAGGGCACGATGGTCGGTACTACCTGGTGGGGAACCGCGGCGACGACCGGCCGGACATCAACTTCTGGGTCTCTGATGATCTGATCGCCTGGAAGAGGTACAGTGACTATGTTCCGGATCTCCGGAAGGTGCCGGATTATGCTCGGGCCATGCCTCGGATCGGGGCGCCGAAGTTGTTCTTTGATGAAGTGGGGGCGGAGTACCTGCTCACCTGGCACACGCCCCACGACATGGGCCAGACGGAGCTGCCCGAGCCTTACTGGGCCAGCCAGCGGACGCTCTGGGTCACCTCGAAGGACCTGAAGGTGTTTTCGGATCCGCCCCGGAAGCTGTTCTCGTGGGACATGGCCACGATTGACACGATTGTCCGGCGGGAGGCTGGCCGCTACTACGCGATCTTCAAGGACGAGCGATATCCGACGCTGGAATGGACGACGGGCAAGACGATCCGGATCTGCTGTTCGCCGAGCCTGCTGGGCCCGTACTCGGCGCCGGGGCTGCCGGTCAGTCCGGGCTTTCGGGAGGCTCCGACGCTGATTCCCTCGCCTGACGGCAAGGCGTGGTATCTGTACTATGAGCAGTACCCCGGCGTGGCGTATGGTCTCTCGGTCGGCGGGCGGCTGGAGGGGCCGTGGTTTCAGGCGGCGGGCGGCACGCGTCATCGGGACTGGAACAAGTACGTGATTCCACCGGGGGTTCGGCACGGTTCGATGATGCCTATCACCCGCAAGCAGTATGATGCTCTGGTGGTCGCGTTCGGGAAGGGCGAGCGAGGGGCGGGAGGGGTGCGATGAGCCTGTCCGACTCTCGCCGCCTGTGGTTGCCGATCGTCTTCCCTGCGGAGGGCTCTGAGATGTGCTGGCGGGCGAAGTGGCGTCTGGACGACTTGGCGTCGGGTCGTGAGTTGAGGAAGTTGACGTGGCCGCCGGCCGAGCGGTCGCAGGGTGAGGCCCGGCGTTGAGGGCTGGTTGGGCCGCGTCTTCTGGTTGGCGGGGTCACATGGCCGTCAGCCCTTGCCCGTATTCGACGATGAAGTTGGGGTTACCGAACCGCCTGAGGTAGTCCGCGTCGATCCAGACCGCGAAGGTGGTGACGTGTCGGATGCCGCGTTTGCGGTAGGCGGCGACGTCGGCGGCGAACACCTCTCGGCTCCATGGCAGCCTGACGGCGGGTCTTTTCCATTTTGAGAACAGGGACACATCGAGCCAGTACTCCAGCACCTGGGCGGTCTCCTTGGGGAACACTTTCAGATTCGCGTCGAGGGCGGGCAGTCCGTCGGCTTGCCTGGCGTCCTGTTTTTCGTAGGGGATGTCGTAACGTCGGTGGATTGGAGCGTACTCCAGAAAGAGTCCCTGGTCGGGTCTGATCTTCGTCGGTGGCGAGAGGGTGTTGTCATAGGCCAGGTGAGCGAGTTGGGCCTTGGGGTTGACGGTTCGGAGTGCCTTGCAGATCCGGTTTTCGACCACGACCGCCTGGTCGGTGGGCGAGAGTTCCCTGCAGTGTGGGCAAAGGCACCAGGGCAAGCCGTCGTCGCCCCAGTAGAAATACCGGCCGGTCGTGGGTTGAAGTGTCTTGGCGATGGTCAAGGCGTTCTCGGCGATGATGTCGAGTCCCTGCCTGGCGTGGGTACAGCAGTTAGCGTCGGGGGTGCGTTGGCCCTTTTCGTTCATGCGGAACAGGTTGGGCTCTTTGGCGAACAGGTTGCGCGGGAGCAGTTCCTTCATGGCGTGGAGCTCGTACTCGACTTGGAGATCGAGTTTGCGGCACTGTTCCAGGACCTGGCGGCCGGCGTCCGTTCTGACCCACTGGGCCACGATCTGGGGTGAGTGCTGATGGTGGAGGGCGATGGTGGTCAAACCGGCGTTTTTGGCTCGTTCCGGCCAGTCGGCGAGGGTGAAGTCTTCAGGCACGAGGACGACGCCGCGGGTGGCGAGGGGGCTTTTGGGGAACGACTGGGCCCTGGTGGAGGGGGTGGGGAGTGTCGACCAAGCTGCGCCGCTGAGACATGCCCACAGGAATCGTCTTCGACTGGTCATGGCTGGTTCTCTCCTGTCAATGCCCGGCCTGGGGATCGGTTTCTGGTTTGAGTTCCTGAATGGCCTGCATGAAGCGGGTGCTGAGCGCGGCGAGGGTTTCCTTGTCCGGTTTGGCGGTCTGCCAGGGGCTCAGGTCGATCGGTTTGCCGAAGCGCACGCGGGCGTGGTGGCGGCGGACGAAGGCCATCGCCACGCCTTTATCGTACCGGGTACCGGAGATGAAGGCGGGCACGACGGTCGCTCCGGTTCGCAGGGCGAAGAGGGCGGCGCCCTCCTTGGGGGCCACTTGTTCGCCTGGTCGGACGATGCGGCCCTCGATGAAGACGCCGAGCGGTTTACCTGCCTTGAGGTGTCTGAGGGCGGCCTTGGTTCCGGCGATGTCTTCGCCGTTGCGTTTGACCGGTACGCATTCGATCATATGAGTGAGGCGTCCGAACAGGGGGATGTTATGGTACTCTTCGGCGATCACGAAGCCGAGGACGCGATGGCTAACGCTGGCGATGAGGAGGAGCGGATCGTTGGATGCGGTGTGGTTGGCGATGACGATCACCGGGCCCTCGGCGGGCACGGTGCAGCGGCCCATGCGGCGGAGGCGGAACCACCACTTGCAGTAGAACTCGTTCAGGTTCCACCAGAATGCCACCTTTGGGTGGAAGGGGCTGGCCCGCAAGCGGACGGTGAGCGAGCCGATGGCGGTTGCCAGGACCACCAGGGCCACGGCGACCAGGATCCAGCCCACCCAGCGATCGATGTTCTGCCAACGAGGGATGCCCAGCAAGCCGGTGGCGAGGAGCAGCCCGGCCATGGTGACGAGATCGGTGATGCCGAAGAGTCGGCCGCGTAGGCGGTTGGGTACGATGCGCTGCATGAGGGCGTTGTAGCTGGCCATGACGCCGGTGGCGAAGATACCGGAGCAGATGACCGCGGCGCCGCCGAGATGATAGGCCGTTGTGGCCGAGATCGGCGCGAAGCAGCTGAATGCCAGGAGGCCGATGGAGGCGGCGGTCCCAGCGAGTGACCAGGTGATAGCGATCTCGCTACGGAGGGCTCCGCCGAGCATGGTGAGGATGATGGCCCCGGTGAGCATGCCCAGTCCCAGGCGGGCCTGGAATCCGCTGATTTCGGTGTAGTTAGGCCGGTGGAAGACGTCGCGGACGATGGCCGGCATTGTGCTGCGTACCAAGCCGCCGCAGCTCCAGACCACGACGGCCACGACGATGAGTTGGATGACGCGGCGGTGGCTGCGGACGTAGCGGATGATCTCGGCGAGGGCGGCGGGTCCGGCGCCGGCGTGATGCCGGTGGATTTCGCGGGCAGGCGGTCGAATCAAGGCAAGCAGGAGGGCGCTAGCGAGGAACGTGCCCGCGTCGACGTGGAAGGACACTTCGGCCCTGTAGTGATCGGCCAGGTAGCCGCCGATGAGGACGGCGATCATGGTGGAGATGACGCCCAGGCCGCTGGTCATGGCGTTTGCCCGGACGAGCTGGTCCTGGCGGATGAGGGTTGGCAGCAAGGCGGATCGGGATGGGGAGAAGAGGGCGGCGAAGATACCGACGATCAGCAGCGGCACGAACGCTCCGACCTCGGTGAAGCCGTGGGCCTCGCCCAGTCGCCCGAAGGCGGTGACCAGGTAGGCGAAGTTGAACATGAGTGCGGCCCGGACCAGATCGGCGAAGATCATGATTCCCCGGCGGGGCAGCCGGTCGGCGAGGAGGCCGGTGAACGGTCCGAGGACGAAGAAGGGGAGCATGAACATGAAGGTGATGAGGGCTTCGAGCTGGGTGAGGTTGGTCGCCTCGAGGGCTCCGAGCTTCTTGAGGAGGGCCATCTCGGAGATGTGGTCGCCCATGGCGCTGATGCCGTAGGCCGCCCATAGCAGCATGAAGCCGCGGTTGCGGAACAGGCCCGCTTCGGTTTCATGTTCTCGCGAACGACTCAGCGCAGGGGTGTCGGACATGGCCGTGGATTCTACGTGACGGACTGGGGAAACGCACCCTTTCAGGGGGGCTGATGCACGGGTCGGGGGGGTATGGTGGGTCATGGGTTGTGGATCGGAGTCTGAAGCGTGGGCGAGGGTGGGGGTGGCGACGGAGGAGGAGGGCGGCGGGGCAGACGTTCTCGCCGGCGTACGGCCGGGTGAACGTGGTTGTCAGGGGAAGACCAGTCGCAGAATGGTGTAGGCGACTGCTGCGGCGGTGATGGCGGCCAGGACGACGCGGGGCCAGAAGGGCTTGGCCTGTAACCTGGCGCAGGTGAACTCGACGGCCATCCACACCGGGGCCAGGAAGAGCAGCAGTGGTCGCGTGCAGGCCAGGAACACGGAGGCGGGCAGGATGATGCCGACGACGATCCAGGCGGTGTTCGAAGGCATGTGGAAGGGCTCGGCGTGCTTGAGCCGATTGGCCTGCCAAGTTTCCCGCGGCTTGAACAGCTCTCCGCACTCTGGGCAGCGTCGAGAAAGCAGGCCGGTCAGGTCGTAGCCACACTTGAGGCAACGGAGGTTCCATTCGGGCAGGATTGGTCCCCCGGGGTCGATTTGGGTGGGCGAGCCCACGCGGAGTTGGCCTCTGGGGTGTCCGGATCGGCTCATCCTGTCATTATGCCCGAAGGGTCCTAGGGGCGCCCAGCTATTGACGGGCGGGCGGATTTGGCTACGGTGTGGGGATTTGGCGTGGGCGGTGGCGAGCCTGCGATCTGTTACCTGCTGTGGTTTCGAGAGTTACGGTGTTGATCTGACCTCCGCGGGAGGGCCTTGAGGCCCGAAGACGGGGGGATCGTTTGGGGCGGCGAGTGCATGATTCTGACCCTGCAACGCTATGTCAGCCGTGAGCTGCTGAAGACCTTTGGGCTCACCGCCGTCGGGTTGACGTTGACGTTCAGCCTGTGCGGAGGGGTCATGAACATGATTCAGGCTGACGTGTTGAAGGCGGTGCAGGTGGCCAAGATTCTGGCTCTGGTGCTGCCGGTGGCGATGACGTTGACCTTGCCCGTCTCTGCCCTTTTTGCGTGTGCGATTGTGTACGGGCGGCTGGCGGCGGACCGCGAGTTCGATGCCTGCAAGGCGAGCGGCATCAACATTTTCCGGCTGCTGCTGCCGGCAGTCGGACTGAGCTTGTTCACGGGGGTCTTCACCTTTGCGTTCGCGAACTACCTGATCCCGAGGTTCATTGAGCAGTTGGACTCGATTGTGAAGGGGGACATGCAGAGGGTGGTGTACCAGGCGTTGAAGACCCGAGGGTACGGCAAGTTCGAGGGCTACTATCTACACGCTGACCAGACCCATCTGTTTGATGATGGGCCGGAGCTCAAGACTATTCTGATCAAGAATGCGGCGTTCGTTCAGTTTGAGCGGGACGAGCTGACCCGTTGCGGGACGGCCGAGACGGCCCAGTTTGACTTCTCGACCGATCCGGCGAGCAAGACCGCCACGCTTGGGGCGACGCTGAAGAAGGTACGGCTTCTGGATCTCAGTCGCGAGCAGTTGTTCGAGGACGAGGAACGGCCGTTCACGCCGGTGGGTCTCAGGACGGAGATGAAGCTGAATCCCAAGTGGCTGGATCTGTCGCAGCTCTGGTATTACCGGAAGCACCCCACCGAGCTGCCGACCGGTCGCAGTCGCATGCTCAAGTTGCGGGGTCTGGTGCGGGAGGCTCAGTTCTACCGATATGTCCGCGAGCAGATCGAGAGCCCGAAGAAGATGATCGAACTGAGGGATGATCGGCTTCGCTACCAGATCCGAGCTGGTGCGGTTCGGTTGGACAGCGAGAGTTTCCGGCCTGAGCTGTCGAAGGTTCAAGTGGTTGAGTACTACAAGAACGGGAAGCGTACCTACGACGCGGACACCTGCCGGATCGAGGCCACCCGGGGGGGATCGAGTGGCACGGTGCCTTACGCCTCGCTGACGCTGGGCGGGAAGGTGGTCATGGTGGACTCTTCCGATCCGAAGCACAGAATCGAGCGCCGCAAGTGGGATTTGGACAGGGTTGGTCTCAGCGAGTTGCTCGCGGTGTTACCGCCGTTGCCGGACGATCGGGCTCTGCTGGGCAACTACAGCACGCCGGCGAGCATGGAAGTGGATCTACCGTCTATGGGGCTGGGGAGCCGGGTGGATGACGCCCGCGAGGCGGATCGCAAGAATGTCTTTTCGGTTCGGCAGAATCTGACCGGTCTGGTGCACTCACGGCTGGCGTTCAGTACGAGCTCGCTGGTGATTCTGGTGCTGGCCGCGGCCCTGGGGGTCATCTTCCGCGGCGGGCAGATGCTGACCGCTTTCGTGATCAGTTTCATTCCCGGGTTGCTGGTGGTGGTCATGAACATCATGGGGCGGCAGCTCAGCGGCAACCCGGACACGTTTGTAGTCGGCTTGGGGGTGATCTGGGTGGGCATTGGGATTGTGGCCCTTGCTGATGTGGTGGTGCTGGCGAAGTACCTGAAGCGATGAAGGGCGACGGGGTTTTCGAAGGTTTGAGGATTCCGGGTTTTGCGGGCGTGAGGTCATCGCCCGGCCATTGGGAGAGTCAGAGATGGAACGTGGGCAGCGAGAAGCGGACCGCTGACCGCTGACAGGTTTTCTTATGCTTCGCACGCTGGACCGATACCTGCTGCGGTCTTTTGTCTCGAACTACGTCCTGTCGTTGTTCGTCCTGATCAGTCTGTACGTGGTACTCGATCTGTTCGTCAATCTGGACGAGTTTACCGAGGACGGTGGGGGCTTCATTGACATCCTGGGTAACGTTTTCGACTATTACGTCTACAACGTACCCGTGTACTTCGCCCAGTTATCAGGGGTGATCACTGCTTTCGCCGCCTGCGGTACGCTGGCCCGCCTGCAGCGGCAGAACGAGATCACGGCCTTCCTGGCCTCGGGGACGAGCACCTACCGGCTGGCGGCTCCGATCATCGTTGCCGGGCTGGCCATGAACCTGCTGCTGGTCATGAATTACGAGGTGGTTCTGCCGAATATTGCCCCCAAGCTGGCCCGGACCCGCGATGACGTTGAGGGGGCCCGGGTTTACGAAGTCTGGTTCATCAAGGATGGGGAGAACCGGCTGATCAGTGCTCAGCAGTTCTCGCCCAAGGAGCAGCGGGCGGGCAAGCTGATTGTGATGGAGTTGTCGACGGATCCCTCGGACAGGGGTGGCCTGGGAGACATGATCCTGGCGGACAAGGCGGACTGGAACGAGGCCAAGCACGGCTGGGATCTGACCAACGGTTTCCGTTACAGTGTGGCCAAGCAGGGTGAAGGGGTTTTCGGCCGGAACCGGATGGTGAAGGAACGGACTCACTTTTACCACAGCACGCTGGTACCGGACGATCTCAAGCTCCGTCAGACGACGCAGTGGCTAGCGTTTCTGGGCACTCGCCAGTTGAATGCCCTGGCGGAGCATGGCGACGTGGATCGTCTCCGCATTGCCCAGATCAAGCACCGGCGGTTCACGGAACCGATCGGCAACATGATCCTGCTCCTGCTTGGTTTGCCGTTTTTCATGAACCGACTGCCGACCAGCATTCTGACGCAGGGTGGCAAGGCCCTGCTGGTATGTGCAGTCAGTTTCCTGATTACTTTTGCCGGGCAGCAGGTTGCCGGCACGCTCGAGGTGTCCCCCGCCCTGCCGGCCTGGATTCCGATCCTTGTTTTCGGTCCGGTTGCGGTTCTGTTGCTGGACAACGTGAAGACATAAGGTGGGCCGGTTTTATTCGGCGGCCTGGCCCTGCTCAAGGGCCCCTTCGAGCAGCAGCCAGTCGTCGTCGTCCTTGAAGGCGTTGTCGCGGGCGCTCCACCGCTGTGGGTAGTGGCCCTGGGTGAGTTTTTCGAGGAACGTCAGGAGCGGCCGCTGCGGGGGGTGATCGAGTTCCCGCTGGATGCTCGCGTCGACTTCCCAGTGGAACCTCTCGCGATACGGGGCGAACCCGAAGCCATCGAAGAAGTTTTCGCTGCCGACGATGGGCAGATACCACAGGCTGGGGATGCCGCGGGTGTTTTCGCGGATGGGCACCTCGCGTTTAAGCTGCTGGATCAGGGCGGCCAGTTCGGGGTCTTTCCGGGCGTGTTCCTCGAGTTGGTGGAGGGTAGGGAATCGGACCGGCGGGCTGACGAACAGGACCGGTTTATGCTGGAGGGTGGCGACCACGATCTCATGGGGGGTGCCCACGCTGTAGATGTTGGTCGGGCAGAAGGCGATGATGAAATCGCTAATATCGACCATTCGCAGGTCGATATGGACGGTCTCGCCAAAGGCGGCGGCGCACTTGGCCCGGGCGGCGGCGCCCTGTGCTCCCCAGGCGAAGGTCCAGTTGTCGCGGATTTCGAGGCTTCGTTCATCCTCTTCGCCATACCCGTGCAGGCCGCGGATGGCGGGCTTGTGCCACGGGTCGAAAACGGTGACCCCGTGGTGGGCCAGGAATTCGCTCACTCGCACCCGCCAGCCGGACTTCTTTTCGTCGGCCCGCGAAGCCACCCAGTCCATTGGACCGGAGAGGTAGGCTCGAGCCCCGTGGAGCAGATTCCTGCCCAATGTGTTCTTGGCCATGATTCTCCTCGTGGTCGCCTGTCGGGCGGCTCAATGTCCGGGCTGGGCGGATGGAGCATGGCCGTCCCGCAGGCGGCGTGTATTGTATCGGCAGGACGCGAGATGAAAGCCGATCTCTGGGATAGGCGAGCGAGATTCGAACTGGAGCCGGGTTGGTTTTTTTGGGGGGGTAGGGGTTGGGCGGTGGCGTTTCGGTGCGGGCTGGGCAAGGATGGGCGGATCCTGTGGGTTTGGCGTTTGTGCCGAGGTTGGAGGGGGATTCTTGAATTAAGCTTGCGGGGTGGGCCGGGCGGGCTATAATTCATAAGACGTCTGACGTCTTATCTGCTTTGGGTGGTTTGGGACGAGCGAGTCACGGGCCTGGGCGGTGGAGGCGGAGGTGACTGCGGGGGCTGGACGGTGGAGGCGGTGGCCGTCGTTTTCTGGGCATGGCTCCGGGGCGTCCGGCACCAGCTTTGAGAAGTTTTAAACTCTGGGGAACAAGTCGCAAGCCGGGGATCGAGTCGTGGCGGGTTCGGTGGGCGTGGAGGTCACTGGTGATGTCGCGTCGCACGTGCCGGGGGTTCACGCTGATTGAGGTGCTGGTGGTGGTCAGCCTGATCGCCCTGCTGATCGCGGTTCTTGTGCCGTCGCTTGCGAACGCCCGGGACCAGGCCCAGACGGTGGTGTGCAAGACGCGTTTGCGGGAGCTGTATTACGGCCACCTGTTTTACGCTCACGAACAGAAGCAGTTCTTCCCGCACTACGAGTGGTGGTTGTGGGATGCGCATCCGATCCCGAGCTACAATTACCCGGAAGCGATGATGTATTACTTTCCGGACCTGTATGCCAAGACGGGGGGCAAGTACCCGTCGGACTCGAGCCGGTGGGTGGAGTTCGGCCAGATCCACAGGTACATGAAGGACAAGGAGATGTACTTCTGTCCGAAGGACAGGAAGCGGCGTATCGGGGTAGCGATCGGGGCGGGCGGGGCTTACGGCAGCAAGCCGATTCACAGTTACTCGCGGGTGCTGGAGACGCATTACTTCTCGCTCTGGCATGTCAAAGGCAACCGCAACGTAAGCCCGCAGGAGGGGGTGCTCGATGCGACCGATTTTCTGTCGATTGAGCGCATCACGCCCAAGAATCTGGGCGTGGAGGCGTCGACGTATCTCAGCGAGTTTTACGGCAAGCCCACGCGATGCAGGACGACGCCGGACCGGGTCGCGTTGTTGTTCGAGGAGTGGCCCAACGGCGAGGGAGACTCGTTGATCTCGACGGACAGGTCCGCTGCGAGCAGTTCCCTCGTTTCGATGGACAATGGTACGAGTTTTCCGGCGTTGGGCGACTTCTTCGCCATGCGTCACCGGCAGAAATCGAATGTTCTGTACTGGGACGGTCACACGGCGATGGCCGACGCCAGGTGCAACAATCACACCAAGGATCGGATGGCGGCTTACGTGATCATGGGCGCCGGCCGGTAGACTCTCCGGGCCCCTGAGGGAGAGTCGGGTGGGTGGTCGGCCGTTGCGGGCTCAGGGTCGGGCTCAATCCAGCTGTTTGCGGAACCTGGTGAGGCTGAGGCCGAGGATGACGAGGCAACAGATCACCAGCCCGGCGATATGGGGTATGAGGTCGGTTGCGTCGGCCGCGCGGAGGATCACGCCGCGGAGGATTTCCACGAAGTAGGTTACTGGGAGGATGCAGCTGATGAGGTAGATTGGGAGGGGCATTTCCGAGCGCGGGAACATGAAGCCGGACAGCAGTACGGAGGGCATCATGATGAGGAACGCGAACTGCATGGCCTGCAGCTGGGTGGTTGCGAGGGTAGAGATCAGCAGTCCCAGTCCGAGGGCGGTGACGATGAACAAGGACGACAGGAGGATGAGCAGCGGGAGGCTTCCGTGGACAGGCACCTTGAACACGGCGTTCATACCCACGAGGATGACGAGGAGTTCGGCGAGGGCCAGGAGGGCGTAGGGGATCAGCTTGCCGAAGAGCAAGGCGGCGCGGCCGACGGGGGTCACGAAGAGCTGTTCGAGTGTTCCCTGTTCGCGTTCCTTGACGATGGAGAAGCTGGTCATGAAGACCAGGACCAGTTGCAGGATAATGGCGATCAAGCCCGGGACGAAGAAGTGTGAGCTTTCGAGGTCGGGGTTGTAGAGCAGGCGGGCGCGGGCCTCGATTGGCAAGGCCGGGCGGCCGCGGGGATCGCGTGACGGGGCGATCTGGGCCGCCTCGACCACGGCCTTGGCCTTTCCGGTGGAGAGCTGGACAACCAGGAGGCTGACTGCGTTCAAGGCCGTGCTGGCGACCTGTGAATCGCTGCCGTCGATGAGCACCTGGACCTGGGCCTGTTCGCCGCGGAGCAGCCGTTCGGAGTAGTCGGCGGGGATGAGGATTCCGGTTTTAGCTCGCCCGCTGGTCATCGCGCGTTGGAGTGTTTGCCTATCCGCGGTGTGTTCGATGACGCGAAACGTTCGCGTGTTGCACATGGCATCGATGAGTCGGCGGCTCTCCTGCCGGCGGTCCAGATCGAAGACCGCGAGGGGGATGTTATCGATGGTGACGTTGATGGCGTAGCCGAAGAGGGTCAATTGGAGTACGGGGACGAAGAGGGCGAAGATGAGGGTGGAGCGATCGCGGCGGATGTGGGAGAATTCCTTGAGGAGGATAGCCCGGAAGCCGTTCATGAGGCACCTCCCGCCGCCCGCTGACGGCTGAGGAGGACGAACACGTCTTCCAGGGTGGGTCCGATGGGGCGGAAGGTAGCCGCCGAATCGCCTGGGGCGATGTGAGCCAGGAGGTTCTGGGGGGGGAGGGTTTCCTGGACCAGGACGTGCAAGGCGGTTCCGAACAGGGTGGCGTCGCGGACGGCGGGCAGTTCCCGGCACCGGGCCAAGGCGGCGGGCGGATTGGCGCAGACGACCTCGAATCGCCGGGTACCGGCGGGCATGACCGCGGGCAGGGCCTTGAGGTCGTCGGGTTCGCCCAGGGCGATGAGTTGTGACAGGTGGATGTATCCGACGTGGGTACAGCGTTCGGCCTCGTCCATGTAGTGGGTGGTCACGAGCATGGTGACGCCCTGATGAGCCAAGGTGAAGAGCAGATCCCAGAGATCCCGGCGGGCGACCGGATCGATGCCGGCGGTGGGCTCATCGAGGAAGAGCATTTCTGGTTCGTGGATCACGGCGCAGGCCAGGGCCAGGCGTTGTTTCCAGCCTCCGGAGAGATGTCCGGCGAGGCGGTCGGCGTACGCGCCCAGGCCGGTCAGTTCCATGACGCGTTGTTCTCGTTCGCGTTGACGGGTGGCGTTCAGGCCGTAGATCATGCCGTAGAATCGGAGGTTTTCGGTCACGCTGAGGTCGGCGTAGAGGCTGAATTTCTGGGACATGTAGCCGATCCGCCGCTTGATGGCCTCGGGGTTGCGGCGGATGTCGATGCCCAGCACTCGGCCCTGTCCGTCGCTGGGTCGGAGGACGCCGCAGAGCATGCGGATCAAGGTGGATTTGCCTGATCCGTTGGGGCCGAGCAGGCCGAAGATGCTGGCTCGTGGCACCTCGAAGCTCACCTCGCGGACGGCCACGAAGCTGCCGAACCGGCGGGTCAACCTGGTGGTGTGGATGACTGCCTGGTTCATGGATTGGCGGCCTCTCCCAGCAGGACGTCAGCGGCCATCCCGACGCGGAGCCGGTCCGAGCCTTGGTCGAGGTACACCTTGATCCGGAACACCTGCTTGCTACGTTCCTCTGGGGTCTGGACATTTCGGGGGGTGAATTCGGCTTCCTGGGCGAGGAAGGTGAGGCGTCCCTGGAATTGCTCGGTTGGGAAGCTATCCACCCGGATGGGCACTTTCTGTCCGAGTCGGACCTGTCCGAGGCGGGATTCTGGGAGATAAGCTCGGACCCAGAGGCTGGTGGTATCGAGCAGTGAGACGGCGGGTGCGTTGATGGCGACCAGATCGCCGGGATGGAGATCGATGGCCTCGACCGAGCAATCGCAGGGTGCGATGACCACGAGTTCCTTGAATCGCACTTGGATCGCCGCCACTCTGGCTTGGGCGGCCATGACCTGGGCGGCGGCCTTGGCGAGGTCTTCGGTCCGGAATCCGGCCTCCAGGAGTTTCATGGCCTGCTCGGCCTCGGCCAAAGCGGCCTTGGCCTCGGCCAGATCCTCCTTTCGGGAGCCTTCCTCGAGGAGGGCGAGCTTGAGTTGGGCTGCGGCGGTATCCGCCTTTGCCGCCTTGAGCTGGCGGATGGCCAGGTCGAGTTCGATTTTGGGTGCGGTGCCCTGTTTACGGAGTGATTCGACGCGTTCGTGCTCTGATTCGGCCAGTTCGAGGCCGGCCTTGGCCCGGTTGAGTTCTTCCCGGGCGATCTCGATCTCCCGAGGGCGGGGGCCGGCCAGCAGTTTCTCGTGGATCGCGTTCATCCGGTTGAATTTGGCCCGAGCCTGTTCGATCTCCTGGGGGCGATTGCCGGCCTTGAGGCGGGCGTGATCGGCCTGGCTGGCGGCCAGTTCGGCTTCGGCCTGTTTGAGTTGCTCCTGAAGATCGAACGGATCGATCCGGAACAAGGGGGTTCCGGCCTTGACTTGCTGGCCCTCGACGACGCTGACCTCGGCGACCCGTCCGCCGACGCGGGAGCCGACGCGGATCAGATCGGCTTCCACGAAGCCGGAGACGACGAGGGCCTGTGGTTTGTGTTGCTGCCAATACAACCAGCCGAGGACGCCGAGGCCGGCCAGGACGGCAAGTCCGAGCACCTTACGCATGAGGATTCACCTCCGAAGGAGCTTGCCCATCTTAGCGTGTGGTCTTTCGTTTGTAACGAGGTGAATGAGACGCAAAATTCCCGTTGCAATTAATCCCGCGGCTGATAAACTGTGGGCCGCGGTCCGATAGTGTCGGCCTTGCAGGGTCTTGCGGCCGTTGTGGCGAACGCGAGCCAAGGGAGTGGCGGGAAGCAGTTTCACCACCACACGTCAAGAGGATTGCGGGCATGAGCGAGAACACCAAGGGCGTCGTGCTTGTCGTCGATGACGAGCCACTGAAGAGAATCACGTTACAGATTGAGCTTTCGCAAGCGGGTTATACGGTCCTGGATGCCACCGATGCCGAGTCTGCGCTCAGGCAGCTGCAGGCCCGGCCGGTGGACGTGGTGGTCACCGATGTTCGGATGCCCCAGATGGACGGGCTGCAGTTTCTGGAGCAGATCAAGGTGCACTGGCCGCACACCCACGTGATCCTGATGACCGCTTACGGGACAGTTGATGCAGCAGTCACGGCGATCAAGCGTGGTGCCCAGGACTACCTGACGAAGCCATTTGCCACGGAGGTGCTGATCCGCAAGCTGGATGGTCTGCGGGCGGCCGGGGTTCTGGGCGGGGCGGCGGGAGCCCAGCCGGCGGGTGGGGAGCAGGCTGGCCCGCTGGTCGGGTACAGTTACGCGGGGGCCCAACTTTGTCGGCAGGTGCGTGAGCTGACTGGCAACGACTGTGCCGTCCTGCTACAAGGTGAGACCGGGACCGGCAAGGGTCTGGTCGCGCGGACGATCCATCAGCTCAGCCGTGGTGGCCAGAAGCCGTTTTTGGTGCTGGACTGCGATCTGTGTCCGGCGCCCAAGCTGGAGATGGATCTGCCCGCCAAGTTCGAGGAAGCTGCGGGGGGGACCTTGTTTCTTCAGAACGTAGACACGCTGCCCTCGGAGATCCAGGGTCGGTTGCTGTATCTGCTGGACCGGATGCAGACGCCGCAGGGTGGCGGGCTCGATGTTCGGCTGATCTGCGCGACCGGCTGCGACCTGAAGTCTCTGGTTGACTCGGGCGGATTTCGCAAGGATCTCGCCTATCGCATCTCGACCGTGACGGTGACCGTGCCACCGCTTCGCGATCGCCGCGAGGACATCGTGCCGCTGTCTGAGGCGTATCTACGGAACAGGGCCCAACGGACCGGCGGGCAGACGCTGCGTCTTGCCTCGCAGGCGACGGAGGCCATGCTCGCCTATCATTGGCCGGGCAACATTCGCGAGTTGGAGCATGTTCTTGAACGGGCCGCGGCCCTGACCAGCGGGGGCCAGATCGAGCTTCGGGACGTTCTCCTCCCCGAGGAGTCTACCCGCTTGACCTCGACCAGCGCGGCCGCCGACGCGGTTCGCCCGCCGGCGCTGACCGAGACAATCGCCGACATTGAACGGACGCTGATCGATTCCGCGCTTCAGCGGGCCGCCGGCAACCAAGCCCGGGCCGCTCAGATTCTCGGCATTCCCCGCACCACCCTGCGTGACAAGATGACCAAGTACGGCATGGTTGGCACTTCGCAGGGCAAGAGCGACATCGAGACCTGAGGCCGAGTCGTTCACCTACTAGGCGGGCGTGAACGCGGTGGTCGTGGTGCGGGCAAAGGGGCGGATGGCGAACCGGGGCGCCAGCAGGCTTTGGAGCCTATCCCGTTAGGTGTGGGACTGGTAGCTTGCCGGTCAAGTGACAGGCTGGAAGCCTGCTCCACACTGCTGAGGGAGACAGGCTCACTCCTGACAGAGACAGGGTCACTCTTGACGGAGAGAGGCTTCGGCCGGACATCCTGACCATGACGGCGGAGGGGAGTGGTCTGCTCCTGGGCCCGTTCAAGCCTTGATGTGATCCGTACCGTAACCCGACGAAACGAGGCGGTGATGAGACCTGACCTGCTCTTAGCGGCGATCGTTTGCGCAGTCCTCTCACCGCCGACAGTCTGGGGGCAGGTCCAGGTCGAGGCCCCAAGGAAGATGCTGGAAGACTTCGAAAACGGGCGGGACGGGTGGAACTACGTCGATGGGCGGGAGTTCCCGGGGGCGAAGGGATCGCTGGCCCTTGACACGACGGTGGCTCATGGGGGCAAAGCCTCTTTGAAGCTCGAGGCGGACTTCACCGCCGGTGGGGCTTACGTTGGGACGTACCGCGATCTCGACCGGCTCAAGGATGAGGATTTCAAGGCGATCCATCTGTGGATCAAGTCGAATCACGTTGCCCACATTGGCGTGCGTATCGTCGACAGCACCGACCAGTGCCACCAGAAGCATGGTGGAGTCGCCCTGGCCGCGACCGCGGACTGGCAGAAGGTGGTCCTGAAGATCGCGGATGTGGTGGGTGGCGAGCACTGGGGCGGGGCCAATGACGGCAGATGGCACGGACCGGCCAAAGGGCTGGGCATCAATATCGGCAGGGACGCGGCCACCGCCCGGACGGGGGCGAGTTCGATTCACCTGGATGACATCGAGGTTGTTCCGGGGCCTGTGATGGACGGGCATCCGACCCTGCATTCGGTGGTTCCGGATCGGCCCTCCTGCCGCCCCGGCTTCGAGGTTGCGGTCCGATATCGCTGGGATGCCGAGCCTTTGGGCAGTGACCACCGTGTTTTCGTTCACCTTCTGGACGCCAAGGGGAAGATGGTGTTCCAGTCTGACCATGCGGCTCCTGAATCGACCTCGATCTGGTCCGGGCGCATCGAGTACAAGAACCGGATTTACGTACCGATCGACAGCCCCGAGGGCGAGTATGTGATGGTAGCCGGTCTCTATCGCGGCGGAAGGCGTGTGGTCCTCAAGGCGGGGGATGGGGTCACGGCGTTCAGAGGCGACCCCACTGCCTTCCAGGTGGGCGTACTCGAGGTTGACTCGCGGGCGCCGATTCCCCGACTGACCGGGCCCAAGTTGAATCTGGACGGCTACGTTGTGACCTTCGAGGACGAGTTCCGGGATCTCAGCGTCTCGGCGGCCGGTCCGGGGACGCGGTGGTTTACGGCCACGAAGGAGAGTTTTGGCGACGCCCGCTTCGTGCCCCAGGCGGACGGCTTTCCATTCTCGATTGTCAAGGGTGTTCTGCCGGACAAGCCTGTCCTGCGGATTGAAGCCGCCAAGAAGGACGGGCGCTGGTGCAGCGGCATCCTGGCCTCTGCCGACCCCAAGGGGGGCGGTTTTTCCCAGAAGTTCGGCTACTTCGAGATGCGGGCCAAGTTCCCCGCGAGCCCGGGCATGTGGCCGGCGTTCTGGCTGCTGGGTCAGCCTTCGCTGACCGACCGGTCGAGGACCAACCCCGAGATTGACGTAGTGGAGTGGTACGGTGCACTCCCGAACCTGGTTATGTCCACCATGCATCTCTGGCGGCCGAACGGCAAGCATACGGCCGTCGGGGACCACATCAACGTGCCGGGCTTGACGGAGGAGTTTCATCGCTACGGGGTACTGATCGACGAGGACAACGTGACCTACTACTTTGATGGCATCCGGACCCAGCAGCAGAAGACGCCGGAGGAAGCGAAGGTTCCGCTGTACATGCTGGTTAACCTGGCCATGGGCAGCGGATGGCCGATCGACAAGGCGGTGAGCCCCTCGTACCTGTACGTGGACTATGTCCGGGCCTATGCCAAGAGATGAACTCGTTGGGGAAACGGGTGGGACCGCACCCGTCTGGTGGCGTGAGGGTCTGGTCTTGCTTTGGTGAACTGGGCGTTATGCGGTCGTCGATGGGCGTGGGAGTGGGCTTTCTGGGGCGGTGCCGCTTCGGTTAGACTATGCCGTCGTTCGGCTTCCGGGGATTGACGGCCGCCAGCCGAGGGCTGATGGCCGGATGCCGGCGTTGGGGTGCCGACGTTCGCTCCTGGGCGAGAACCGGCAGCTGATTGCTTGTTTGGAGTCCACACTGTGTCGCAGAGTCTCCCTGTCGCGGTCATTGGCACCGGTCACATGGGCCGCCATCACGTGCGTATTTACCACGAGCTCGCCGAAGCGGAGCTGGTGGGAATCGTGGACCTGGACGAGGCCCGTGCGGGGGAGTTGGCCGCGAAGTTCAAGACCAAGGCCTACGCCTCGATTACGCCGCTGCTTGGCAAGGTGAAGGCGGTGAGTGTGGCCGTTCCCACGGTTGCGCACCTGGCCGTTGCCCGGCCTTTTCTGGAGGCGGGTGTGGCCGTGCTGATCGAGAAGCCGCTGGCCCAGGACACGGCGACGGCGGGCGAACTGCTCGAGACCGGCCGGCGGCATGGAACGTTATTGCAGGTCGGGCACACCGAGCGGTTCAATCCCGTGGTTCGGGCGATGAGGAGCATGCAGGTCTCGCCGCAGTTCATCGAGACTCATCGCATCAGCCCGTTCACTTTTCGCTCGGCGGACATTGGCGTGGTCATGGACATGATGATCCACGATATTGACATTGTGCTCTCGCTGGTGAAGGCGAATCCGGCTCGAGTAGAGGCGGTGGGGGTGAGCGTGCTTGGCCGGCACGAGGACATTGCCAACGCCCGGGTGATCTTTGAAGGCGGGTGCGTAGCCAATCTGACCGCTTCGCGTCTGGCTCTGAAGACCGAGCGAAAGATCCGGGTATTCAGCCAGGAGGCCTATCTGTCGCTGGACTATCAGAAGAAGAGCGGTATCGCGATCAAGAAGGACGCGAACCTGGACCTGCTGAAGTTTGCCCGCGAGCACAAGGCCGAGGATCTCTCGCAGCTGGCCGGCAGCGACTTCGGCTCGATGGTCAAGGTTGAGCCGCTGGTGGTGGATGATGTCGAGCCGCTGCGAGCGGAACTGCAGTCGTTTCTGCATTCGGTTCGCACGGGTGAGAGGCCGGCGGTGACGGCCGAGGAAGGCGCCGCGGCGGTGGATCTGGCCGAGCGGATCACGATGGCGGTCAAGGAGCACGACTGGCAGATCAAATAGGCTGGTCAGGAGCCCCGGGGCGGATGTCCCTTGACGTTCTTGAGATGTTCCCGCAGGGCGGGCAGCTTGGCAGGGGGGACCAGTTCGTCCCACTCCAGGAGCGGCTTGACCGGCTGGAGAGCTGTGGCGGTGCGAAGCCGCAGGGTGATAATCTGCTGGGGGCGGACCGGGAATTGGTATGTCGGGCCATTGTCGAGCTTGCGGGGATGATCGCCGACCAGGCTGGTGAGGGCGGCGTTGGTGTGTGGCAAATCGACGGTGACTGTCGCGATACCCGCCTGGCCGATGACCTCGAGCAGTCTGATTTCGATGTCCTGGCCGTCGCGGCGTATGACCTCGACGATGACGTTGTCGGAGGTGCGTACGAACGAGGCGGTGGCGACCGGTTTGCAGTGATCGGCCAGGATGACGGGGCAGTTGTATTCCCAGGCCAGCTGCGGGATTCGTGCGGTCGGCCAATCCGTGTCGTGGGCCACGAGGGCGTACTCGAAGCGGTGCGCGCCTTTGCCGCTGAGCCAGGCATTGGGATAGCCGTTGTACTTCTCGGTGGCATTGAGCAGATACAGGGCGGGGGTTCGGTGGTTGATTTCCCGTCCGGTCAAGCCGCGGTCGAGGATGGCCACGCCGCCTTTTCCGGGGGAGGCATAGTCGCTCCACCGCACTGTCGGGGTGATGCCCTCCACCTGGCCGTCGTCCCGGGAGAAGCCGAAGGGGATGCCGCGGCGGATTTCGGCGGGGGTTTCGGCGAGGGGGAATTCGGCGACGACGACGGTCCGGTTGGGGATATCGTTCAGTTCGGTCTCGAATTCGATGCGTGGATGGTTCTTGAAGAAGCGTGTGATGCGTCGTCCGGTTCCACCTCCGTAGAACTCGCCTTGGGCCTCCACGGTCATAGCCAGCGGCCCCTCGGTGACGGTGACCGTCGACTTGGAGTCGCTCGAGGTGGCCAGGCGGGGGCGTTTCGGGCGAAGCTCGGTGAAGTCTCCCGGATCGTGGTCGCCGACGTGTTTCTCGGCGACCAAGACGTTGGCCGGCCCGCCGAGCATCTGGCGTCCGGACGGTTTCAGCTTGAGGCTGGTGAGGGCCCCGGTCGACGCGTCCAGTTGAGCGGTGTAGAAGTTCGTTTCGATGACCGGTGGCAGCGCGATGGTCTTGGGGGCCGGTGCCGCCCCGGTTGTGGTTTCGACGCCGAGCAGTCCGGTTGGGGGCAGGTCGAGGCGGCACAGCGTGGTCCCGTTGCCGGCGTCCTGGGACAGACCTTCGGCGAGGCGTATTCCGGGGCGCAGTTTCAGGCAGAGCGGATCGGTACGGAGCCAGTTTGCGGGGTTGAACAGGGTGACATTCGCGCCCTCGCCGGCGAGCTTGCGGGCGGCGGCATCCAGGGTAGCGGCGCTGTTGCGTTCGACCCACTCGAAGCGGTCGCGTGCGTCCCATGAGGTCTGGTGCTCGAACACCATGCCGCCGGCGGCCCCCCACAGCGTGTTTCGGTCCATGTTCAGCAGCATCAGCAGCCATGCGTGATAGAGTTGCTGCGCGGGGTACTCGAAGTCGCTCTTGAGGCTGGCAATGGTGGCCAGGGTCTCGGCGGCCTGCAGGGCGTGTTCGTCACGGCGATACCAGCTCTTCACTCGCGGGTTCTGAATCCAGAAGGAATCGTAAGTGAAGTTCGTGTTGACGCGGACGGTGGGCAACTCGAGCTTGCCGGATTTGATGTCGGGCAACACGGCATCGACATACGACGACAGGGTGCTGAAACGCAGGTCACAATCGGGGCGGTAGTCTTTCCATTGTTTCAGGAGCTCGGTCGGGTTCTCGCGCCGTGGCGGGGCCAAGGCGTAGTCGCCGTAGCCGCCGAGGATGAGCACGGGGAGTCCGGGTGACGTGTAGCCGACCTTCGAGGCGATGGCGCCGGCCATGCTGCGCAGCTGGGCTGGGGTGAGGGGTTCCCGGGCCGCGTAGCATCCGCCGATGTCGTCGGAGTAGTGGCCGGGCACGAGGGTGAGGATGCGTGAGCCGTCTGGCGATTCGGACCAGAAGATGCTCTTGTCGGTCCGGTTGCGGCGAGTGTAGATGAGGGCTTCGAGTCCGAGCTGAGTGCACAACTGGGCCATCTGGTAGTGGGTACCGCACACATCGATCGCCCAGCAGAACCGCGGCCGGGCTCCCATGACCTGCTGCTGCCAGCGAAGTCCGTCAATACCCATTTTGGCCAGGGCCTCGCCGCCGGAGAGATTGATCGTCGGTTCGAGGAAGAACGCGTTGACCAGTTCGACGCGGCCCTGGGCGATGCGCTCTTTGAGCTCGGTGAAGCGTCGCGGCTCGAAGTTGCCGATCGCGATCATGTTATTGCACTCGGAGAGCGCGAAGCAGTAGTGGGTGTCATCGCGGACGCGGTCGAGGTGGTCGAGGTAGCTGTTGGCGCAGTAGTTTCGCTCGGTGGACCAGTTGGTCAGCCAGCCGCAGCTGGCGGGGTGGAAGTTGGGTACCACGAAGACCCGAGCGGGCAGAGGGGGGGACTTCTGCCGGCGTTCGGCGGCGGTGCGGGACCGATAGGCGTCATAGTCTCGGGCCGGTATCAGCCGCAGCCACACCAGGTTCATGACCGCCTGACCGGGTTTCGTGGTGGGTTTGAGGGAGAGGGCGAGCGGTCCGGCGCGTCCGACCTTCAGGGTGCCGATTCGGGCAATCTCGTGGTCGAGCCAAGTGCCGGTATGTACCGCGATGGTGCCGGGCAAGATTTGGCCGTCGAGTGCCAGTTCGAACGCACTGCCTTCCGAGCCGGCCTGGCAGGAGTATCGCATCTCCACGACGTACTCGCCGGAGTGATCCAGTGCTACCTGCCAGGAGAGCCATTCCGCCGCATCGGTCCAATAGCAGATATTGCCGACGCCCTCGAGCACCATGAACCGGGCGGTCTGGCCGTGGATTGCCGCGGTGCCAGCGTCGAGCTGGAGAATCCCGTCGGCCAGGGGTTTGACCACTGCCGGGGCACGCGTGGCCTGCTGCGCCAGGGTACTCGGCCCGGCCAGGGCCACGGCCAGAATGCAGGGGATGAGGTGGCCGGACCGTCGCCGGGGCTGAAGCATGTGGGTTGAACGCGATGCTACCGAAGCCGCGGGGGTCGCCGCCGAGGCAAAGCGAAGTGATGAGCGCATGTCCGGTCCTTTCGTATTGCTGAGGCTTTCGTGGGTATGGGTGCCTGGCCCGATCATCGAGGATCCTGCCCGCGTATGCGGTTATGGGTGCCGGGGGTCCAGGATAGCATGGGTGGGCACAGGATCAACTTGCCGTGTGCATGTCCGGCGTTTGGCCTTGCTTGCTTCCTGGGATGGGCGGACTCAACCGGATGGCTGGGGGCAGAGGGGGTTTCATCGTGTGATCGTTGACCGGGCGGGTGTTGATGGTGATGGGCCGCCGGTTGTGGTGTGATGGACGGTGGAGTACTCGCATGGCCGTGGAGGGCGTGGGCACGGACGACGTACTGCCGGAGCGGGGCTGGGGCGGAGGACCCTTACGGATTGCTGGGGGGGGGGGGAGGTGTGTCCTTGCGGTGTGGAGTCGCCGGCGGCTGGGGGGTTGGGCGACGTCAGCCGCCCGTTCGCCCCAGTCGTTTCTGGCCATCGGAA